>NZ_JBHWIV010000002.1:0-51434 GCF_042731675.1 Kitasatospora sp. NPDC059827
GGTATGGGCTGAGTCCACGTGGGGCTGTGCCCGGTTCCGCCGGGGCCCGGGGGTATCCTTCCGCCGGGCCACCGTCGTACCGGGACCCGCGTCACAGCTCGGACGGCCCCCAGTCGCCCACCGCCAGCTCGTCCCCCACCTGCACGGTGCCCGGGCGCAGTACGGCGAACTTGCTGCCGAGCGCCACCCCGCCGACCGCCGCCCGGCGGTACCGCGCCAGGGTGCGCAGCGGTTCCGGGCCCGCCTTGGCGCCGGTCGACTGGTCCACCAGCGTCACCGCGCAGCGGATCGCCAGCTTGGTGTAGCCGAACTCGGCGCCGCCGACGCGGAAGCGGCGCAGCAGGTCCTCGGTGTGCGGATCCGGCCAGCCGTCCACCACCAGGTTCGGGCGGAACCGCTCCACCGGCAGCGGGGCGACGCCTTCGCCGGTGCGCGCGTTGAAGTCGTCCAGGGTCGCCCGGGAGAGCAGGTGCATCGCGCTGCTGTCGGCGAAGCCCGAGGTCCCCGGGGTCAGCCCGTCGGTCGCCCGGTCGTGCTCCGGCGGCACCCGGACCAGCCGGCTGGGCGCGCCCAGCACCCGGGACAGCCAGGCGGCCACCTTCCCGCCCTGGTCGACGGCCGGGTACGGCACGCCGAACAGTTCGACCTTGCGGCGCGGGCCCGCGGTGTCCACGGCGAAGGCCACCGGCTCCACCCCGGGCGCGGCCAGCGACAGCCGGGCGCCGCCCTCCGCCACCGCCGGGCGGACCGTCGCCAGCAGCGGATCCCGCCGCTGGGAGCGGAACACGCCGTCCTGGTCCACCACCATGAACTCCCGGTCGTGCGCGAGCCCCGCCGCGGTGACCTCCGCCCGCTCCGTGCGCACCCCGGCGCAGCCCTTCACCGGGTAGTACCGGAGTTCCGTCACCGTCGCCATGTCGCCCCCGTGGTCCGCGGCCGCTCGGGCCGCTCTTCTCCTCGCCCCCGTAGGGTAGTTGCAGGGCGGGCGCGGAACGGACCGGCCGTCGTGCCGGTGAACACCCGGCGGCCGTGCGGTTGCTAGGGTCTGCCCATGGCACCGAGCAGCGCGAACCCCCCGGGACGGCTCCGGCGCGACGCGCAGCGAAACCGGGACCAGCTGCTCGCCGCCGCCCGCGAGATGTTCTCCCGGCACGGCCTCGACGTCCCGCTGGACCAGATCGCCAAGGAGGCCGGCGTCGGCAACGCCACCCTCTACCGGCACTTCCCGACCCGCGAGGCGCTGATCGCCGAGGTCTTCGCGGACGCCGGAACCGGACTCGCCGAAGCCGGGCGGGAGGCGCTCGCCGCCGAGGACGCCTGGACCGGCCTGGAGGGCTACTTCGAGCGGATCTTCGCCCTCGTCGCCGCCGACCGCGGCATCAACGACCTGGTCACCCAGGCCATCCCGGTCATCCCCGGCATGATCGAGATCAGCCGCGGGCACGCCGCCACCGTCACCGCGCTGATCGCCCGCGCCCAGGAGCAGGGCACCATGCGGCGCGACGTGGTCACCATGGACCTGCTCTTCCTGCTCGGCCCGCTCTGCCGCGCCCTGCCCGCCGCCACCGAGCTGCGCCCCGACCTCTGGCGCCGCTACCTCGCCCTGCTGCTGGACGGCTTCCGCGCGCGGGCCGCCCACCCGCTGCCGGTCCCGCCGATCGGCGAGGAGCACCTGGACCGGATGTTCGCGGACCTGTGGGAGGCCGGGGCCCCGGAGGCCTGACCGCCCCCGCCCTCCCCCCGCCTCCCTGCCCTCCTGTCGGCATCAGGGACGCGTACGGAACGCCGGGTGGGGCGTCAGGACCGTGTCAACGGGTACGGGCGGGCTCGGGTGCGCCGGTTAGCTGGGGTGATCCGCCCGGGGGCGGCGGCGCGGACGGAGAGGCGGGGCGGGGGATGGCGGACACGGGTGCGGGCGACGGCCGGATCGTGGTCGGCGTCAGTGGGTCGCTCGGCAGCCTCGCGGCCCTGCACCACGCGGTGGCCGAGGCCCGGCGGACGGACGCCGAGGTGCTCGCGGTGCTGTGCTGGACCCCGCCGGGGGAGGAGCTCGGGTACCGCCGCTCGGTCTGCCCGCCGGTGGTCGGCGCCGGCCGGGACGCGGCCGTCACCCGGCTGCGGCAGGCGCTCGACGAGGCCTTCGCCGGGCGGTACGCCGGAGCCCGGCTGCGCTGCCAGGCCGTGCGCGGCGAGACCGCCCACACGCTGCTGCGCTGCGCGGACCGGCCGGGCGACGTCCTGGTGCTCGGCGCCGGACGGGAGCGGGGCTGCCTCTCCCGGCTGATCCGGCCGTCGGTCACCGCCTACTGCGTCCGGCACGCGGCCTGCCCGGTGCTCACCGTGCCGCGCCCGCCCCTGCAGCGGGACCTGGAGGCGCTGGAGCGCGGCTACGGCCTGCGGGACCTGGTGGCGGGCAACTAGCGGGCAACTGGCGCGCGGAGTAGGGCTGTTGGGCAGCGCCAGGCCCTACCGGAGCCCGGCCGCCCGGGCGAGGAGTGCGGCGGTCTGCCGGCCGGCCGCCAGGGTGGCGGGGTCGGTGGCGGGCAGGCAGCGGTTGGCCCCGGGGTCGTAGGCGGTCATCACCACGCCGGCGTGGTCGGTGGGGAGTTCGAGCAGTTCGGCGGTCGGCACGACCGCGTGCAGCTGATGGGTCAGCCAGCCGGGCACCACCTCGTCCGCCGTGCCCAGCACCAGCAGGACCGGCACCGGGGACGGGCCCGCCGCCAGGTGGTCGAGCGGGACGTCCCCGGTGGTGGCCGCCGGGCGGCCGTACGCGGAGGCGATGCCGACGGCGGCGGTGGGGCGCAGCTCGGCCGGGGTGTCCGGGTGGGTGGCCACCGCCACGGCCTCCCGGCCGCCGAGCGACCAGCCGGCGAGCACGAAGCGGTCCGGATCCCCGCCGTACGCCGCCGCGTTGCGCCGGGCGAAGGCCAGCGAGGCGAGCAGTTCGGCGCGGCCGCCGTCCGCCCGGTCGGAGCGCCAGTCCGGGACGAGGACCAGCAGGCCGAGTCCGGCGGCCTCCTGGGCGAGGGTGTGCAGCACGTCGCGCTCGTCGGGGCCCGAGCCGTGCCAGAGCAGGACGACGGGGGCGGGCCCGGAGTCGGTGGCGGTGGGGCGGTGGACGTCCAACAGCCGTCCGTCCGCGTACGGAACGGCCTCCGGTCGCGCGGTCGTCATGCCGGGTTCGCCTCCGATTCGATGGGTGGTCACGGAGCTGCTACTGTACTTCCTGTCGCGAGGGAGATGATCTCTCGTCAGGCGTCAGCGGTGCTACCAGAGCACGTCCTACTTTCAGTAGGAAGAGTCCGTGCGATCCGGGCCTGGCGCTCCACGGTTCGGACGGGGTCCGGCACCTTCACGGGTGCCGGGCCCCGTTCGCGTTTCCGCCCGCGGGGAGCGGGAGTTCAGGACGGCTGGCGGTCGGAGCCCAGTTCGCGGGAGATCCGCAGGCCGGCCTGGGCGACGACCGGGCCGAGGGCGCGGACCCGGGCGGCCGTCATCCGGGAGGTGAGGCCGGAGACGGACAGGGCCGCCGTGACCTCGCCGGTGTGGTCGAAGATCGGCGCGGCCACGCAGCGCACCTCGGGTTCGTTCTCCCGGTCGTCGATCGAGTAGCCGCGGGCGCGGATCCGGGCGAGGTCGGCGCGCAGCCGGGTCTCGTCCGCGATGGTCCAGGCGGTGACCGGGCGCAGGCCGGCCGCGACCACCTCGGTGACCGCCTCCTCGGGCAGCCAGGCGAGGATCGCCTTTCCGGTGGCGGTGCAGTAGGCGGGCGCCCGGCTGCCGACCCGGGAGGCCATCCGGACGTTGGTCTCGTCCTCGACCTTGTCCAGGTAGACGATCCCGGGTGCCTGCCAGACGGTCAGGTGGACGGTCTCGCCGGCCTCGCGCTGGAGCCGGCGCAGGTGTTCGGCGGCGACGCTGCGCAGGTCGAGGGTGGTCAGGTAGGCCTGGCCGAGCCGGAGCGAGCCGTGGCCGAGGCGGAACCAGCCGGTCTCGCGGTCCCGTTCGAGCAGGTGCTCGTCGAGCAGCGGGCCGGCCAGTCGGAGCACGGTGCTCTTGTTGAGGCCCAGGGCGTCGGCGAGTTGGGCTAGCGGTACGCCGCGCCCGTCGCCGTGGTCGCGGACGTGGCCGAGGACGGCGAGTGCGCGGCGCAGCGAGGAGGACTGGTTGCGCTCGGTCGTGGGCTTCGACGCGGGCGCGGCCGCCGTCGTGGGCTGCTGGGGCGACGTCTCCGTCATGGGTCCGTTCCCTGGTCCGGGTTCTGCTGGCGTGGCCCCCGCACGTCGGCGGGGGTGGTCAGAACGTACCCCTTCGGGCCCGGGTCGGCGCATCCTCGATACAACGTTGTGCAGTGCAAAACTTCGTGAACCACCTCTTGTTGGGCCCGATCGCCCACGCCTAACGTCCCTGCCATCGAGCAGGCGGCGTCGCCCACCCGAGGCGCTGCGCCCTGCCGTCACCCCCACCACTTCACCCACCATCGGCCCCGGTCAGGGCCTGCTTCGACGCGCCCGTCCCCCGGCGGGGAGCGTCTCGGCGGCAGCTGTCGGGAGGGGAGGTCTCCACCCATGCGACTCACCAGTCGGGCCGCCGCGGCCGTCGCGCTCGCCGCCTGCTGCCTCGCCGCCACCGCCTGCGCCCCGGGCACCGCGGTGCCGGCCGGCGACAAGGCCGACGACCGCACCGGCACCCTCCAGGTGTGGCTGTACAACGAGGCGGGCAACGCGGCCAAGGAGGCCGTGGTGGCCAAGGCCGTCAACGAGTTCCAGGCCTCCCACCAGGGCGTCACGGTGAAGGTCGGTTACATCGACACCGACGCCTCGGCCCGCGCGGCCAAGATGAAGGGCGCCTTCAACGACCCCAACAGCGCCCCCGACCTGGTCGAGTTCGGCAACACCGACCTGCCCGGCTACGTCGCCGCCGGCGGACTGGCCGAGATCGGCGCCGAGTTGGACACGTGGCAGGCCAAGGGCGACCTCGACCCGGCGATCGCGGGGACGGCGGTGGTCGACGGCAAGACCTACGGCCTGCCGTGGTGGGTCGGCGTGCGTGCCCTGTACTACCGCACCGACCTGTTCACCGAGGCCGGGCTCAACCCGCCCACGTCGTACGCCGAACTGGTCGCGGCCGGTGCGAAGATCCACGCCGCGGACCCGGACACCTTCGGCATCGCGGTCGGCGGCAAGTACACCTTCGGCGCGCTGCCCTTCGTCTGGGACGCGGGCGGCGACATCGCCGCCAAGAACGGCACGGCCTTCAAGGCCGCCATCGACTCGCCCGCCGCGCAGGCCGGGATCAAGCGCTACACCGACCTGTTCGGCCCGGACGGCTGCCCCGCCCAGCAGTGCGCGGACCTGACCGGCGGCAAGACCGTCGACCTGTTCGCGGCCGGGAAGTCGGCGATGGCGATCCTGGTCAACTCCAACCGCGGCAAGGTGGAGGCGGGCGCGGTCAAGGGCAAGTACGGCGTGGTGCCGCTGCCCGGGGAGAAGGCCGGCTCGATCGCCCCCGCCTTCGCGGGCGGCAACAACCTCGGGGTGATGAAGGCGGCCAAGCACCGCACGCTGGCGGTGGAGTTCGCGAAGCTGCTGGCGAGCCCGGCCTACCAGGCGCAGATGTACGACGCGATGGGCAACCTGCCGACGCTCAAGTCGGTCAGCGCCGAGGTCGGGGCGAAGGACGCCTTCCTCAAGCCGTTCACCGACACCATCGCCGCCGGCACCCGCTTCGTGCCGCTGGACCAGGCGTGGGCGCAGATCGACGCCCAGGCGGTGATCCCGACCATGCTGCAGCAGGTGGTCACGGGCAAGGCGGACGTGGCCAAGGCCTCCGCCGACGCCGCGGCGCAGATCAACTCGGCCTTCGCCGCGCACTGACCCGCCGAGCAGAGAGCAGGTCCCGCACGTGTCCGCATCCACCACGACCGCCCCGTCGGCGCCGGCCTCCCCGCGGCGGCGCCGTGGGGGCAGGGCGCCGGCCGCACCCCCGGGCGGCCGGCGCCGACGGCCCCCGCTGCTGCTGCTCCTGCCGGCCGCGGTCATCCTGGTCCCGCTGGTGGCCTACCCGATCTACCAGCTCGGGCTGTTGTCCGTACTGGACTTCGGGCAGGCCCAGGCCTCCGGCGGCGTCCCGACCTCCTTCGTCGGCCTCGGCAACTACGCGAAGATCCTGGCGGACGGCCAGTTCTGGACGGTGCTGGTGCAGACCGTCGGCTTCGCCGCCTTCTGCGTGGTCGCCACCCTGGCCGTCGGCGCGACCCTCGCGGTGCTGCTGACCAGGGTCGGCCGCTGGCCGCGGCTGGTGCTGACCACGGCGGCGATGGCCGCCTGGGCGGCGCCCGCGATGACCGGTTCGACGGTGTGGAGCTTCCTGTTCGACACCAACCTCGGGCTGGTCAACCACACCCTGGTGCGGCTCGGACTGAGCGGCTTCCACGAGTTCAACTGGTTCTACGACAAGTGGACGGCGTTCCTGATCGTCGGCGCCGTGGTGGTGTGGCACTCCTACCCGTTCGTCATGGTCACCCTCTACGCGGGCATCCGGGCCATCCCGGAGGAGGTCATGGAGGCCGCCGCCCTGGACGGCGCCGGCACCTGGACCACCTTCCGCCGGATCACCGCGCCGATGCTGCGGCCGATCCTGACCATCGTGGTGATCCAGTCGGTGATCTGGGACTTCAAGGTCTTCACCCAGATCTACGTGATGACCGAGGGCGGCGGCATCGCCGGCCAGAGCCTGGTGCTCAACGTGTACGCGTACCAGAAGGCCTTCGCCTCCTCGCAGTACGGGCTGGGCGCGGCGATCGGCGTGATCATGCTGCTGATCCTGGTGGTCCCGACGGTCCTGTACATCCGCAGCCTGCGACGGACGGGGAACGAGCTGTGAACGCCCTGCGCAACCCCCGCGGCCGGTGGCGGCTCGCGGCGAACAGCGGTGCCGTGGTGCTGGCGGTGGTCACCGCCTTCCCGATCTTCTGGATGGTGCTCTCGGCCTTCAAGCCCAAGGGCGAGGTGCAGTCGCTGGACCCGAGGCCGTGGACCGCCCACCCGACGCTGGACAGCTTCCGGCAGGTGCTCAGCGTGGACGGCTTCGGCCGGTACTTCGTGAACAGCCTGGTGGTCGCGCTGTCGGTGGTGGTGCTGTCGGCGGTGGTGGTCTTCCTGGCCGCCGTGGCGGTGACCCGGTTCAGGTTCCGGTTCCGCACCACGATCATGGTGATGTTCCTGATCGCCCAGATGATCCCGGTCGAGGCGCTGACCATCCCGCTGTTCTTCATGTTCCGCGACGCCGGCCGGTTCGCCCCGGGCGTCGGCCTGAACACCCTGGCCTCGCTGGTGCTGGTGCAGCTGGCGTTCTCGCTGCCGTTCGGGATCTGGATGATGCGCGGCTTCGTCGCGGCCGTGCCGGTCTCGATCGAGGAGGCCGCGCAGATCGACGGGGCGAGCCGGACCCGCATCCTGTGGCGGATCCTGCTGCCGCTGGTGGCCCCGGGCCTGGCCGCGACCAGCGTGTTCTCCTTCATCGCGGCGTGGAACGACTTCGTCTTCGCGAAGACCTTCATCATCAGCGCCAGCCAGAACCAGACGCTGCCCTCCGCGCTGCTGGTGTTCTTCAAGCCGGACGAGAACGACTGGGGCGGGATCATGGCGGCGTCCACGCTGATGACGGTGCCGGTGCTGGTGTTCTTCATCGCGGTGCAGCGCAGGCTGGTGTCCGGGCTGGCCGGCGCGGTCAAGGACTGATGAGCGAGGGGGTGGCCCTCAGGCGACCCCGTACGGGCGGAACTGGATGCTGATCCGCGGGCCGACCGGGCGGGCGGTCTTCGGGATCGCGTGCTCCCAGGTGCGCTGGCAGGAGCCGCCCATCACCACCAGGTCCCCGTGGCCGAGCGGCCGGCGGACGACGGCGCCGCCGCCGTACCGGGGCCGCAGCGCGAGGACGCGCGGCTCGCCCACGGAGAGGATCGCCACCATGGTGTCCTCCCGGGCGCCGCGCCCGATCCGGTCGCCGTGCCAGGCCACGCTGTCCCGGCCGTCCCGGTAGTAGCAGAGCCCGAGGGTGCGGAAGGGCTCGCCCAGCTCCGCCGCGTAGTGCCGGCTCAGCGCCGACCGGGCCAGGCCGAGGACGGGGTGCGGCGGTTCGGCGTCGGCGCCGTAGGAGGCGAGCAGCCGGGGGACGTCGACGGTCCGCTCGTACATCTCGCGCCGTTCGGCCCGCCAGGGGACGTCGGCGGCCAGCTGTTCGAACAGCCGGTCGGCGCCGTGCAGCCAGCCGGGCAGCACGTCCAGCCAGGCGCCGTCGCCGAGGAGCAGGCGCTGGACGCCGTCGAGCGGGCCGAGCCGGGGGTCGGCGGCTTCTTCGAACAGCGAGGGCTGGAGGTGGACGGTGCCGGGCATGGGGCCAGCGTACGCCGTGAATCGAACAGGTGCTCGAATTATCTGGACAGGGCCGACCTGGGCGTCCAGTCAGGGCGATTGCAAGGCGATATTCAGTGAATGCCTTTGATTTGTAGGTTCGTGCGACGCTGTGGCAGCATAATCGCAGACACTGGATAGGCTTCACATCGGAAAGCGAAGGATCATGTCGGACGGCGCCCGCGTCATCGTCGGAGTCAGCGGCTCCCTGCACAGCCTGACCGCCCTGCACCGGGCGGCGGAGGAGGCCCGGGCCCGAGGAGCCGTCCTCGTCCCGGTGCTGGCCTGGACCCCGGTCGGCGGCGAGCGCAGCTACCGCGCCCGGCCCTGCCCGCCGCTGCTCCGTGCCTGGCAGGACGCCGCCGGGGCCCGGCTGGAGAGCGCCCTCGGCCAGGCCTTCGGCGGCCTGCCGATCGGCCTGTCGGTGCAGCCGCTGGTGATGCGTGGCGAGCCCGGCCCGGTGCTGACCGCACTGGCCGACCGGCCCGGCGACCTGCTGGTGATCAGCGCCGGCCGGCACGGCTCGCTGCGCGGCCGCCTGCGCCGACTGCTGCGCGGCTCGGTCGCCCGCCACTGCCTCGACCACGCACGCGGCGGCGTGCTCGTCGTCCCGCCGTCCACCCTGCACGAGGACCTGCGCGCCCTGCACCGCGGCGACATCGACCTGCGGGAGCTCATCGCGGCCTGACGGTCCATCAACTGCCGTGCACGGTCGGGCCGTCATCCCCCGTGCACGGTTCGGCCCCCGATCACCGTACGGAGCGGCAGCAGCCCGCGCAGTTCCGCCGTCGGGCAGTGCAGCGGGTCGACCGGCCACAGCGTCAGGTCGGCGAGCGCCCCCGGCCGCAGGCTGCCCCGCTCGGCCTCCTCGCCGGTCAGCCGGGCGGCGTTCACGGTGTGCAGCGCGATCGCCTCGGCCCGTCCGATCGCGTGCTCGGGGCCGACCACCCCGGCCGTGGTGCCGCGGGTCGTCATGCCCCACACCGACACCATCGCGCCGTACGGGCCGACCGGGAAGTCCGATCCGGCCGACAGCTGCGCTCCCTCGTCCAGCCACTCGCGCAGCGGGAACAGCGCGGCGGTGCGCTCCTCGCCCCAGGCCCGCTGCTGGGTGAGCGCGCCGTCGTGCAGCAGCGGGTGCTGCACCGTCACCGGGATGCCCAGCGCGACCGCCCGGGCCCGCTGGTCGGCCCGGGCCAGTCCGCCGTGCTCGACCACGAGCGTTCCCGGCGGCAGCCCCGGGTGGCGCTTCACCACCTGCTCGAAGACGTCCAGCAGCACCCGCAGCCCGCGGTCGCCCCAGGCGTGCACACCCACCCGCCAGCCGCGCCCGACCACCCGCTCCACCGCGGCGAGCAGCTCGGCCGGCTCCCAGAGCAGCCGCCCGTGGTAGCAGGGCTGCCCCTGGTACGGCTGCTCCAGGGCGCCCGCCTCGAAGCCGCCGTCGATGCCGAACTTGACGCCCCACAGCCGCAGTCGGGCATCGTCCCGGCCGTCCGCGCGCCAGGCGTCCATCCGGTCCAGCAGGGCGTCCACCTGTGCGGGGGTGCGCGCCGCGAAGCCGGAGACCAGGGCCCGGACCCGGACGGCGAGCGCCCCCGCGGCCCGGGCCGCGTCCAGCACGTCGAGGTCCTCGACCGGGACGAGGCAGTCGCGCACCGTCCCGATCCCGGTGGCCGCGTAGTCGGCGGAGGCCGCGCGCAGCCCCTCGATCCGCTCGGCGAGCGTCGGCCGCGGCAGCACCCGCTCCACCGCCTCGACTGCCCGGTTGATCAGCCGGCCGGTCAGCCGCCCCCGCTCGTCCCGCTCGATCACCCCGCCGTCCGGGACCTCGGTGGACTCGTCGATCCCGGCCAGCCGCAGCGCGGCCGAGTTGAGCACCATGTTGTACGCGCCGCGGCGCACCAGCACCGGGTGATCGGTGGTGACGGCGTCCAACTCGGCGGTGGTCGGCAGGCGTTGCTCGGCGAGCAGCACCTCCTGCCAGTTGACGGTGGTGGCGATCCACTCCCCGGCGGGGGTGCGGGCGGCCCGTTCGCGGATCAGCGCGAGGAAGCCGTCGAGGTCCCGGGCCCGGTGCACCGGGACGCCGTGGACGCTGTGCCCGGCCAGGATCAGGTGGGTGTGGGTGTCGTCGAAGGCGGGCAGCACGGTCGCGTCCGGGGCGTCCACCACCTCGGTGCCCGGCCCGACCAGGGCGTCCAGGCCGCTCGGTTCGGCGGCGAGGGCGGTGATCCGGCCACCGGTGACGGCGACCGCCCGCTGCGGCGCCCCGCCCGGGACGAGGGTGTGCACGGCGGCGGCGCGGATCAGCAGATCGGCGGGGGGCGTGCTGGTGGCCGGGGCGGGGGTGCGGTCCAGGGCGGGGGTGCGGTCCGGGGCGGTCATGGCAGCTCCTGGGGGTGGGACAGTCCGGTGACCTTCTCGACGTAGCGCAGGCTCGGCTCGGCGAACAGCCCGTGCACCTCGGTGAACACCGCGCGGGCCGGCACGGCGTTCCAGTGGTCGGGCAGCAGCGGCGCGGGCAGCCCGGGGTCGAGGTACGGCAGCCGGCGCCACTGGGTGAGCATCGGCACGTAGTCCCGGAAGGCCTCGACCGGGTCGATCCGCTCCCGCCCGCGCGCCTGCTCGGCGACCGGCCGCCAGGCGTCGGTGAAGGCCGAGTACTGCGCCTCGATCGCCGGGAGGTCCCACCACGTCGCCACCGCCGTACGGAGTTCGGCGAAGCCGGCGTACTCGGCGGAGAGGAACAGGTGGACGTAGGCGCTCAGGCCGAGGCGCTCCAGCAGTCGGCGGGCGTCCGGCAGCAGCCGGGCGGGGGCCAGCCAGACGCCGGGGGCGGCGTTGCCGAAGCCGAGCCAGCTCAGCCGGGAGCGCAGCTGGTGGCGGTGGGCGCGTTCGGACTCCGGTACCGAGAAGACCGCCACCACCCAGCCGTCGGCGAGCTCGGCGGGCTCCAGGCTGTGGAAGATCCGGCGGTCGCCCTCGTCGAACACCGGGCCCATCGCCGGGGCCAGCCGGTAGCCGGTGCCCGAACGGCGCTCCTGGAGCAGGGTGCCGGCCTTCTTCAAGCGGGAGATGGCCGAGCGGACGGCCGGGCCGTCGACGTCCAGCTCGGCCATCAGCGCGATCAGGTCGGCGATCGATATCCAGCCGCCGAGGCGGCGGACGAACTCTCCGTAGACGGTGTTGATCAGGGAGCTGGGCCGGGTGGTGCTCTCCGGCATCTGCGGGCCCTCCTCCCCGACGGCTGGTGGTGATCATAGCGACGGCACCGCGGGTCGGGCGCGGGCCGGTGGCGGGTTGGTGCGGGTCGGCCTCGGGACGGGTGGGGGCCGGGCGTGGCTCAGGCCGGGCGTGGCTCAGGCGTACGCGCCGGAGAGCAGGTGCCCGGCGCCGGGGGCGACGGCGGGCAGGCCGAGCGCCCGGAGCAACTGGTGGGTGGTGCAGATCGCCGCCGAGACCACCGGCTTGCCGAGCTGCTGCTCGGCCTCCTCGACGGCGGACAGCGAGGGCATCTGCACGCAGGCGGAGAGCACCACCGCGTCCGCGTCGCCGTGCGCCAGGCCCTTGGCGATCCCGGGCAGCCGGGCCGGGTCGTGGGCGGCCACGTCGAGGTTGTCGGCGATCTCCAGCGCGGCGTGGTCGAGCACCTCGATGCCCTCCCCGGCGAGGTAGTCGACCACCGTCGCGGCCAGCGGTCGCAGGTACGGGGTGACCATCGCGACCTTCCGCGCGCCGAGCGCCTGCAGCCCGGCGACCAGGGCGCCGGCACTGGTCACCACGGGCGCGGGCGCGCCGTTCTCGACGGTGCGGCGGTGCAGCCGCTGCTCGGCCTCGCGGTGGTAGCCGGGGCCGGTGGCCATCACCGCGACCAGGCAGGCGTAGCCGATCACGTCGACCCGGGCGTCCGAGAGCTCGGCGGCGCAGCGGTCGGACTCGCCGTCCATGGCGCGCAGTTGCTCGGGGGTGACCCTGGTCATCCGCATCCGGCTGGAGTGGAAGGTGAACCGTTCCGGGGCGACCGCCTCGCGGGCCCGCAGCAGGGCCGGGACTTCGGTCTCCATGGTGACGTTGGAGCTCGGGACGATCTGGCCGATCCGGTAGGTGGTCATCTGCGCCGGACTCCTCTCAGCGGGCGTCGATCACGGGGTTGGCGAGGGTGCCGATCCGCTCGATGGTGGCCTCGACCAGGTCGCCGGGCTGCAGGAACTGCGGCGGGACCATGCCGGCGCCGACCCCGGAGGGGGAGCCGGTGGAGATGACGTCGCCGGGTTCCAGGGTCATCCCGGCGGAGATGTCGGCGATCAGCCGGGCGATGCCGAACAGCATGTGGCGGGTGTTGGAGTCCTGCCGCAGTTCGCCGTTGACCCGCAGTGAGAGGTCGAGCCGCTGCGGGTCGGGGATCTCGTCGGCGGTGACCACGACCGGGCCGAACGGCGCGTAGCTGTCCTGGCCCTTGGAGAAGAACCACTGCCCGCTCCGGCGCTGGTCGCGGGCGCTGATGTCGTTGACGATGCTGTAGCCGAACACGTGCCGCCAGGCGTCCGCCTCGCTCACCCGGAACGCGGGCTCGCCGATCACCACGGCGAGTTCGCACTCCCAGTCGAGCTGCTTGGTGAGGTCGGCGTTGTGCAGGATCGGCCCGCCGGGGCCGGTGACGGCGGTGGTGGGCTTGCCGAACAGCACCGGGCGGTCCGGGAGTTCGCGCTCGGTGTCCAGGGTGCGGTGGGACTCGGCCACGTGCTCCACGTAGTTGAGGCCGACCCCGACGATCTTGCCGGGGCGCAGCGGGGCGCACAGCGTGACCTCGGCGAGCGGCCGGGTGGCCGGCGCGCCGGCGGTCAGGGCGCCAGGGGTCAGGGCGCGGGCGGTCAGGGCACGGGCGGTGGCCAGGGCCGGTTCGCCCGCCCGGATCAACCCCAGCAGGTCGGGCGGGAGTTCGGCCCCGGCGGCGGTGGCCAGGGCGGTCAGGTCGACGACCCGGTCGCCGTCGGTGCGGGCGCCGAGCCGGGGGGTGGGGTCGCCGTCGGCGCGGAAGGTCAGCAGCTGCATCGGGTGGACTCCTGTTACGGGGCGGTGGGCTCGGGGGTGTCCTGGTGCCCGTCGTGGGCCGGGTGGGCCTCCTCGCGGTAGAGGCCGAGGGAGTGCATCACCGGGAAGTCGTTGAAGGAGAACAGGCAGGCGTCCTCGCCCTGGTCGAGGTTCTCGTGCTCGTGCCAGGCCCAGGACGGGACGACGAAGATGTCGCCCTGCTGCCACTCGAAGCGCTGCCCGGCGATCACCGAGACGCCCCGGCCCTTGGCGGCGGTGTAGACCACCGAGCCGGTGTGCCGGTGGGCGCGGGTGGCCTGGCCGGGGCGGAGCAGCTGGAGGTGGGCGGCCATGGTGGGCATCACCGAGCCGCCGGTGACCGGGTTGGTGTACTCCATGATCACGCCGTCGTACGGGGATCCCTCGGTGGCGCGGGCCAGTCGGCACAGCGCGTGGTAGCTGGGCTCCCAGGGCCAGCCGAGCAGCGGCGAGTACGGGCGGGTCCACTTCTCGATGCCGTACGGGAGCAGGTTGCCGCCGTAGCTGAGCAGGGAGGAGTTCGGGACCGGGCCGGGGCGCTGGTAGAGGTCCGGGTGGACTTCGTAGAAGTTGGCGTCCAGGGTGTTGACCAGCGGGATGTCCAGGCCGTCCTGCCAGATCACCGGGTTGTCCTCGGCCTCGTTGCCGTGCTCGTGCCAGGTGCTGTTGGGGGTGATCGCGAAGTCGCGGGGGCCGACCCGGAGCTTCTGGCCGTCGACGATCGTCCAGGCGCCGGTGCCCTCGTGGACGAAGCGCAGGGCGGAGGCCTGGTGGCGGTGTGCGGTCATCGCCTCGCCGGGGCCCATGATCTGCAGGCCGGTGTACAACAGGCCGACGGCGGCGCTGAGTTCGCGGCGCCCGGGGTTGACCAGCATCACCACCCGGCGGCCCGCGTCGTCGGCCTTCACCAGGGGGAGGGCCTTGCGGACCAGCGGGCGCAGGTCGGCGTAGCGCCAGAGCACCGGGACGGACTTCGGCTGCGGGTACCAGGGTTCGATCTCGTTCGCCACCGTCCACAGGGCGCCGGCCTCGTGTTTGGCCAACTCCTCGTAGTAGGCGAGCAGTTCGGGGCTGTCGTTGACGCGGGCCCGGCCGATCCGGCCGTCGTCGTAGGTGCCTTCGGTGCTCATGACTCCTCCTCGGTCACGATTCCTCGTCGGGCAGTGTCAGGGGCCGCAGCGGGCGGTCGTCCACGTGCAGCCGGAAGACGTCGAAGCGGTTGTAGTGGCCGACGATGTCGTGCATCTGCTTGGGCTGGATGCAGCGGCCGAGGTCGATCTCGGCGTAGACGATGCCCTCCTCGTCGACCAGCGGTTCGGTGACCGCCCGGCCGTCCGGTCCGAAGATCCCGGACAACGCGCTGTGCGGGCGGGCGAGTTGGCTGCGCAGTTGGCGGTCGTCGCCGGCGATCAGGTCGACCATCTCGGGCGACACGGTCGAGCAGGAGACCACGGTGAACAGCTTGCCCTCGAAGCAGTGGGCGGCGGCGCGCAGTGCGATCGCCTCCGCCATGTCGTAGTCCTCGGGGCCGACCGGCAGGGCGATGTAGGCGGCGGCGTGGACGAGTTCGCCCTGGGCCAGCAGGGTGAAGCGGGCCAGGGTGTTGGTGTTCTCCCCGCAGGCCAGGGCGCCGAGCGGGCCGACGGCGGTGCGGTGCACCTTCAACGAGCTGCCGTCGCCCTGGGTCCAGGTCAGCTTCTCGGCCCAGGTGGGGACCAGTTTGCGGTGCACGCCGAGGAGTTCACCGTCCGAGCCGATGATCAGCAGGCTGTTGTACAGCACCCCGAGGCTGTGCCGGCCGCGCTCGTTGACGCCGATCACCAGCACCACCCCGGCCTGCCGGGCGGCCGAGCACAGGGTGTCCACGTACGGTCCGGGGACGTCCACAGCGGCGCGGTACAGCCGTTCGTACCAGGGGGATCCCTGCACGGGGGTCATCGTCCAGTTCCAGTACGGGTAGCCGGGCACGAAGACCTCGGGGAAGACCACGAGTTCGGCGCCGCGGCCGGCCGCCTCCCGGATCAGGGCGACGGCCTTGTCCACGGTGGCGGCCGGGTCCAGGTAGACCGGGGCGGCCTGGACGGCGGCGGCGGTGAAGCGCGGCAGGTCCATGGGTCCTCCTCACTGCCCGGCCGGAGCCGGCCGCCAGCGGCGGTGGACGGGCGGGGCGGCCTCCCGCAGCAGGTGCAGGCGCGGGGCGACCTTGTCGGCGCCCGGGCCCGGCGGCCTGCGGCGCCCGGCCAGCCAGGGCGCGGGCCAGGGGGCGCCCGGGCCGGTGTACGCCTGGTCGGCGGCGGCGTGCAGGGTCCAGAACGGGTCGTGCAGCTGGGCCCGGCCGACCGCGACCAGGTCGGCGCGGCCCGCCAGCAGGACGGAGTTGGCGTCGTCGTGGCCGGAGATCGCGCCGACCGCGACGGTCGGCAGGCCGGTGGCGGCGCGGACCAGTTCGGCGAAGGGCGTCTGGAAGCCGCGCCCGTACGGCGGCCGCTGGTGCGCCACCACCTCGCCGGTGGAGACGTCCACCGCGTCCGCCCCGGCCTCGCCCAGCGCCCGGCAGATCGCCACCGCCTCGTCCTCGGTGGTGCCGCCGGGGGCCCAGTCGGCGGCCGAGATCCGGACCAGCAGCGGCCGCCCGGCGGGCCAGACGGCGCGGACGGCGGACAGCACCTCGACCGGCAGTCGCAGTCGGTGGGCGAGCGGGCCGCCGTAGCCGTCGGTGCGGTGGTTGGTGAGCGGGGAGAGGAAGGCGGAGAGCAGGTGGCCGTGGCCGAACTGGAGCTCCAGCACGTCGAACCCGGCCCGGGCGGCGCGCTCGGCGGCGGCCGCGAAGTCGGCGGTGACGACGGCCAGGTGGACGTCGTTCGCCTCGTGCGGGACGGCGCTGCCGGCGTCCCAGGGCAGCGGCGAGGGGGCGAGCAGCGGCCAGCCGTCGGCGAGCGGGCGGCCGATGCCGTCCGGTCCGGGCGCGGCGGTGGCGCCCCGGCGGCCGGCGTGGGTGAGCTGGAGGCCGACCGGGGTGTCGCTCACCGCCGCGACGGCGCGCCGCAGTTCCGCCCAGGCGCCCTCCTGGCGGTCGGTCCACAGCCCGGGGCAGCGGTCGGTGGCCCGGCCCTCGGGGCTGACCGCCGTCATCCCGGCGATCACCAGCCCGGCGCCGCCGAGCGCGTGGGCGGTCAGCTGGGCCCGGTCGAAGGCGCTGGGCAGTCCGTCGGGGGAGGTGAAGGTCGCCAGCGGGGGCACCACGATCCGGTTGCGCAGCTCCAGGGCGCCGAGTTTCAGCGGCCGGAACATCGGCGGCACCCCGGGGGAGCCGCCGGTGGCGGCGTCCACGGCGGCGGTGAACTCCGGGTCGCGGGCCCGCAGGTTGCCGTAGGTGACCCGGCGGCTGCGGGTGAGCAGGTCGAAGGCGAACCGGTCCGGGTCCCGCCCGGTGCGGCGCCCCACCGTCTCGAACCACTCCAGGCTGGCCTGCGCGGCCCGCTGGGTGGACTCCACCACCGGCCGCCGCTCGGCCTCGTAGGCGGCCAGCGCGCCGTCCGGGGTGGGGTGTTCGCTCAGCGCGGCGGCCAGGGCGAGGGCGTCCTCCAGGGCCAGCTTGGTGCCCGAGCCGATCGAGAAGTGCGCGGAGTGCGCGGCGTCGCCGAGCAGCACGGTGTTGCCGTGGCGCCAACTGGCGTTGCGGACGGTGGTGAAGCGGATCCAGCGGGAGGCGTTGGGGATCAGCCGGTGGCCGTCCAGGTGCCCGGCGAGCAGTTCCGCGCAGCGCTCCACGCTCGCCAGGTCGCTCTCGCCGCGCGCGAACTCCCGTGCCGCGAGGGCCTCGAAGCCCGCCCGGCGCCAGGCGTCGGCGGCGATCTCGACGATGAAGGTCGAGCGGGTGGCGCTGTACGGGTAGGCGTGCACCTGCACGGTGCCGAAGTCGAACTCCTCGACGATGAAGGTGAAGGCCTCGAAGACCTTGTCGGTGGCGAGCCAGATGTAGCGGCAGTGCCGCTCGTCCAGTTCGGTGCGGAACGCCTCCGGGCGGGCGGCCCGGGTGCCGGAGTGGATGCCGTCGGCGGCCACCACCAGGTCGTACTCGGCGGCGAGCCGGTCGGCCGGCGGGGCGGGCGTGCGGTAGCGCACGTCCACCGCCAGCTCGGCGCAGCGGTCCTGGAGGACGGCGCGCAGCCGGTTGCGGTCCAGGGCGGCGAAGCCGTGCCCGCCGCTGGTGCGGACCTGCCCGGCGTAGCGGATGTCGATGTCGCTCCAGCGGGCGAACTCGGCGCTGATCGCGGCGAAGACCTTCGGGTCGGCCTGGGCGATGCCGTCCAGGGTCTCGTCGGAGAACACCACGCCGAAGCCGAAGGCGTCCTCCCGGCCGTCCCGTTCGAACACGGTGATCTCGCGGGCGGGGTCCAACTGCTTGGCCAGGGCGGCGAAGTAGAGCCCGCCGGGGCCGGCGCCGATCACCGCGATCCGGCGCGGTCCGCCCGTCGAGTTCTGCTGCCCGCCCGTCACGCGACCACCTCGGGCTGTTGCGGACCGGCCTCGGTGAGCGCCCGGCGGACCGGGTCGGGCCAGGGCTCGGCGCCCTTGACCCGCGGCGCGGCGTGCACCACCGACATCCGGCCGCTGGCGGCCAGCCCCTGCGGGCCGTGCACCTCGAAGGCGTAGTGCAGCGAGGAGCCGCCGACCCGGACCACCCGCAGCTCGGTGCGGACCACGTCCCCGAACCAGAGCCGCTCCCGGTAGTCGGCCTCGAAGTGTACCCGGGGGATCCGTCCGAACAGCTCGGCCAGGCCGAGCCGGCGCAGCAGCGCCGCCTCCGCGGCCTCGGCCCAGCGCTGGACGGCGGAGAAGTGGTAGTGCCCGGCGGCGTCGGTGTCCGACCACTCGACCCGGCGCTCGATGGTGATGGCGGCCGGGGCGGGCTCCGGCTCGGATCGGTGTGTCACGGCGGCCCTTCTGCGCAGCTCGGCGCGGAGCAGCTTGCCGGTCGCGGTGCGCGGCAGCTCGGGGACGAACTCGACGGCGCGCGGGTACTTGTACGGCGCGATGGTGCGTTTGACGTGCTCCTGGAGCTCCTTGACGGTCCCGTCGCCGGCCGGGGTGCCCCCGGTCAGCACCACGTACGCCTTGACCACGGTGCCGCGCCGTTCGTCCGGCGCGGCCACCACGGCGCAGTCGGCGACCGCCGGGTGGGCGGCCAGGGCCTGTTCCACCTCGGGGCCGGCGATGTTGTACCCGGCCGAGACGATCATGTCGTCGTTGCGGGCCTGGTACCGGAAGTAGCCGTCCCGGTCGCGGAGGTAGGTGTCGCCGGTGAGGTTCCAGCCGTCGCGGACGTACTCGCGCTGGCGCTCGTCGTCCAGGTAGCGGCAGCCGGTGGGGCCCTTGACGGCGAGCAGTCCGGGTTGGCCGTCCGGCACCGGGTTGCCCTGCCGGTCGAGTATCGCCGCCCGGTAGCCGGGGACGGGACGGCCGGTGGCGCCGGGCCGGGCGTCGTCGTCGGCGGCCGAGATGAACACGTGCAGCAGCTCGGTGGCGCCGATCCCGTCGATCAGCCGTCGGCCGGTGGCGGCGTGGAAGGCCTCCCAGACGGCGGCGGGCAGCGGCTCGCCGGCCGACACGCAGCGCCGTACGCCGGACAGCCGGTCGGCGAGCCCGGCGGCCAGGATCGCCCGGTAGGCGGTGGGCGCGGTGAACAGCACGCTCACCCCGTGCCGGGCGACCTCCTCGGCGAGCTGTTCGGGGGTGGCCCGCTCCAGCAGCAGGCTGGCGGCGCCGACCCGCAGCGGGAAGACCAGCAGGCCGCCGAGGCCGAAGGTGAAGCCGAACGGCGGGGTGCCGGTGAAGAGGTCGTCGGGGGTGGGGCGGAGCAGGTGGCGGGAGAAGGTGTCGGCGTTGGCCAGCACGTCCCGGTGGAAGTGCAGGGTGGCCTTGGGCCGGCCGGTGGTGCCGGAGGTGAAGGCGATCAGCGCGACGTCGTCGGCGGCGGTCGGTACGGCGGTGAAGCCGGGCCGCTGGGTGGCACTGCGGGCGGTGAGGTCCTCGGGGCCGGGGCCGCCGAAGGAGAGGACCCGCAGCCCGGGGGCGTCGGCGAGGTCGAGCTCGGTGCGGAAGCGGTGGTCGCACAGGGCGAGGGTGGGGCGGGCGATCCGGGCCAGTTCGGTCAGCTCGGCCGCCCGGAGCAGCGGCACGGTGGTCACGACCACCCCGCCGGCTTTCAGGACCCCGAGCCAACAGGCCGCCAGCCAGGGGGTGTTGGGGCCGCGCAGCAGGACGCGGTTGCCGGGGACCAGGCCCAGTTCCTCGGTGAGCAGGCGGGCTGTCCGGTCGGCGTGGTCGCGCAGTTCGCCGTAGCTCCACCGGGTGGTGGGGGTGAGTAGGCAGCGGCGGTCGGGGCCCAGGCGGGCGATGGTGTCGTCGAGCAGGGCGGACGCGCAGTTCAGTCGGTCGGGGTAGGCCAACTCCGGGAGTTCGAAGAGGAGTTCTGGCCACTGGTCGAAGGGCGGGAGATGGTCTCGGCAGAACGTGTCCATGTGCGCCGAGGGGGAGAGCTCCATGGGCGGCACCTCGTCGGGCGAGCGGGAGTGAAGCCAGTATGGCGCGCTCGTGACGCCAGTCAAGAGAGCGATACATGCATTCGGGCGACGGGGGCGGTCGGCGCAGGTCGGGGACGGGGCGGGGCAAGCGGAACGCCCCGCCGGCCGATGGGGCCTGCGGGGCGCAGGGGTGGTGCGGTGCGGGTGGGCTTCCTGGTACGGATAGGCCTTGTGGGGCGGCCGGGCTTGGTGGGGTGGCTGGGGAACGCCGGCGTTCAGCCCCCGGTGGCGTGGAAGACGGCGTCCGGGGTCCGGCCGTCCTCGGCCTGCCGGGCGCGCTCGGCGAGCAGTCGGGCGAACGGGGTGAGGCCGGGCAGTGCGACCGCCGCCCCCGGGCCGGCGTAGTGCAGGTAGAGCAGCGTCGAGCCGACCCGGACCACCGTCTCCGCCGTCGAGTCGCCCCGGGTGCGGGCTGCGCTCCGGTCGCCGACCGCCTGGACGGCCGCCGGGGCCGCGTCGCCCCGGGCGTCGAGGAGGTCGAGTCGGGTGTCGAAGGCCCGGTCGGCCGCCTCGGCGGAGCCGAAGGTGACCACGGTGAACTGCACGGACGGCAGCGGCGCGGCACTGAACGACACCGTCGCGTAGGCGAGTTGCTGGTCGCAGGCGCCCGGCAGCAGGCAGGGCGCGCCCGGCCCGCTGCCCGTCCCCGAACGCGGCGCCCCCTGCTGCTGCCAGCCGCCCGGCATCGCGGCGGCGTCCGGCAGCACGCCCTGCACCCGCGCGGGGTCGCGGATGGTCCGGGCGGCGTGGGCGAAGTCGGGCCCGTTGGGTTGCAGCAGCGGGCGCGAGCCGAGGTTGATCCCGAGTGCGACCAGCGCGGCGATCAGGACCAGGGCCAGGACGGTGAGGACGGCGGCGTTGCTGCGCCGGGCCGCCAGAGCCCGGGCGGCGCCGGCGGCCGCCGGGTCGACCCTCAGCTGGACGGTGCTCGGGCCGCCGGCCGGGGCGTCCGGGTCCACCCCCGGCCGGACGGTGCGAGGGTCCGGTCCCGCGTCCGGCCCCCCGGTGCGCAGCTGGACGGTGCTCGGGCCGGTCCGCAGTTGGACCGTGCTGGGGCTCGCGTCCGTCCGCAGCTGGACGGTGTTCGGATCGGCCGTCCCGCCGAGGTCGGTGGTGGTCAGGTACTGCGCGAACCCCTGGTCGGTGGCGAGCAGTCGGGCGACGGCCGCGGCCAGCCCGGCCCGCGCCGCCGGATCGTCCGGGTCCGCCTCGATCGCCGACAGTGCCCGGGCCCCCTCGGGCAGCAGCCGCAGCCGGGCCCGGACCACCTCGGCCACCGCCCGCCCCCGCCCGCCGGGCGTGCCCCGGGCCAGTCGCACCAGCGCCCCCACCACACCCGCCACCAGCCCGCGGCCGTCCCCCATGGCAACTCCCCCCGCCGTACGAGTCGTTGCCCCCAGGCTCCCGGACCGGCCGCCGGGGCACACCCCCCTCCGGTTGAACGGAGACGCAACTGCAACCGCGCGCGGACCTCGCGGAGACCCGGCGGCCCACCGGTCCCGGGTTCCGGCCGTTCCGCGAGCGCGCACGCCAACTCCTCGTCCGCGTCGGGGAGTCGGTCGAGCAGCTGCCCGAGCAGCTCGGGTGGCAGGGCGGGGTTGCGGGCGACGGCGTACAGCAGGGTGGGCATCCGCGCATTCTGCCCGCCGCCCGGTCGGGCCCGCCGCCGGTTTTCGTGCGGGCCCGACCGGTTGTCGTCGTCCGCCCGGTTGCCGTCGTCCGCCCGCCGGGGGCGGCCCGGGTCAGCGTACGGGCGCCGACATGTAGACGGCCCGCCGCCCGTAGTACTCCGGCACCGTGACCTCGCGGTGCGCCCGGTAGCCGAGCAGTCGCAGCAGGATGTCCGCGCCGCGCACCGCGACCATCGAGATCCGTTCGAAGCCCGACTCCTCGGCCCGCTCGCGGAAGTGCCGCATGAACCCCAGGGCGACCTCCCGGCCGCGCAGGTCCTCGGCGATCACCAGGTCGTGCACGTGCAGGTTGGCCGAGGTGTACGCCGTCTCCTCCGGCCGGGTGAGGTCCGGGCAGCGCAGCGGCGGGTACGGCAGGCTCAGCAGGTAGCCGCGGACGACGCCCTGCTGCTCCAGCACGTAGCAGGTGTCCGGTGAGCTGCGGGCCCGGGACTGCAGCGCCTCCCGGCCCTCGGACAGGCCGTCGGCGGCGTAGGCGTCGTGTTCGAGCGCGACCACGGCGTCCCAGTCCCCGTCGGCCAGCCGCCGGATCCGGAGGTCCTCGCTCACCGGGTCGCCCCCTCCGCACCGGCGTTCGGGCCTTCCGCGCCTTCCGCACCTTCGGGACCGGCGTCCAGCCCGTGGGCGCGGGCGGCGGACACCATCGCGGCCCAGGCCTCGACCAGCACCGCCCAGCGCTCGGCGTCCTGCCGGGCCTCGTCCAGGAGCTGTCCGCGCCGCTCGGCCACCACGTCCGCGAGCTCGGTGTACTTGCCGCCGAGCTTGCGGTAGGAGCGGTCCAGGACGTCCAGGCAGTGCTCGTTCCCGGCCTGGTCCCAGTCGACGCTGCCGCGCACCAGGTCGACGATCGGCTCGACCTTCAGCCCGTGCCGCTCGTCCAGCAGCCCGCGGCCCAGGTCGATCATGCCGCCGTAGACCGGGTACAGGTACAGCATCGAGAGCAGGAACTTGACGAACCGCAGCTGGTAGTTGACGAAGCCGGCGCCGATGCGGCGCTCGGGCGTGTAGTAGTTGACGATGTGCCGGTTGTGGACGACGCCGGGCAGCCGGGAGTGGACCAGGGCGTGCAGCAGGGCGTAGTCGCTGCCGATGGTCTCGATCGAGGGCAGCAGCGGCAGCACCTCGTAGGCCCGGTGGTCCAGGGCGATGTTGCACATGTAGACGTCCCAGATGTCGGGGACGCCGAGGACGGACTCGTCGGCGGTGAACGGTTCCGAGCCGGCGCCCTTGAACGAGACGTCGACCATCGCGTCCCGGTCCTCCTCCGGCCAGACCGGCGGGGTCCAGAGGCGGACGATCTCGCGGTAGACGGCCGGGTCCAGTTCGTGGATCTCGCTGATGTCCACGTTGAGTTCGCCGATGAAGGAGCCGCTGACCAGCATCACCGGCTTGTCCGCGTCGGCCGGGTCGAGCTCGGAGCGGGTCACCCCGGCCACCGCCTCGCCGGCCGGTCGGCCGATCGAGAGCAGCTCGTGGTGGATCGGGAAGACCTTCCGGCCGTCGACGACCTGGAAGTCGGCGTCGTCGTTGCGCAGGTGCGCCGAGGTGCAGCCGAGGGCGGCCGCGCCGAGGAAGAGCCGGTTGACGCAGGAGCCGTACGCGACGGCCGGCGGGAGCATCAGGTCGAGCAGCAGGTCGGGGTCGGCGGCGCCGGAGCGCTCGGCCACCCGGCGCAGGAACTCCCGCTGCCGCGCCTCGCCCAGGTGGTGGACGGCCACGCCGGGGGTCGGCTCCAGCGCGGCCACGGCGTCCGCGTTCTGCGCGAAGGCGGCGGCGTCGGTGGTGTCGAGGATGAGCAGGTGCACCTCGACGCCGAAGGTCGCGACGGCGTAGGCCGCCTCCTCGGCGAGTTCCGCGATGGTCTCGGGGCAGGAACGCATGGTGGGCAGGGCGAGGCAGACTCTCTGCATGGCGGTGGTTCTCCGTCGGTTCGTCAGAACGGTTGCGGCGGTGGCGCCGTGAGGGCTTCGAGCGCACCACCGTGGACTAGACCACTTCCCAAGTCAACGATTGACAGCGGGGCTGCGGCGGGGTGGAATGCGCCCCCGCCCGGCGGCTCCGGAGGGCCTTCGGAGGCCGTCCGGGGGCCGTGCGGACGCCTTCCGGACGCCTTCCGGAGGGTCTCCGGACCCCGCCCGGACCCGCTTCCGGACAGGGCGGAGCACGGAACCGGCGGCGCGCCCTGTCGCCGCCGGGTCCGCACGTGAGGGCGAATTCCCCTCGTTGATCCGAACGGCCGTGCGGCCCCGGGTGGTTCAACCCCGCCGATCCCACCGCCGGGGTCAATCCGCGACCCGGACCTGCCGATACCGGCAACGACGTCATTACGCCGTTCGGAGGAGCCAGCATGCCCGAACCGTGGCTGCCCGGTGCCGAGATCCACGACCTCGGCGACCACGCGCCGACCGACCACCAGTACCCCCCGAAGGCCATCGCCCACATCACCTGGGACCGCAACGCCACCGCCGCCGCGCCGCAGGACTGGTGCACCTACGAGGACCTCGTCGGGTACTTCACCGGCGCCGGGGCCGGCGACGCCCCGCACCTGGTCTGGGACCCGTTCAGCGGCCGCACGGCGCAGCTGTTCCCCGCCGACTCCCGCTCCAAGAGCCTGCTCAGCCCGACCCAGAGCCCCACCCGCACCAACCGGGCCGGGCTGGTGGTGATCCAGATCGAGGCGGTGTTCTTCCCCTACTGCCGCCACCAGGGCACCGTCTACCCCCGGCTGGTCGACACCCCGTGCGCGGGCTGGGACCGGATCCACGCCTGGATCACCTCCTGGGGCGTGCCCGACGTCTGGCCGATGGGGCGGCCGACCGACTTCACCGAGCACCGCGACGAGCGGGTCTGGGAGACCGCGGGCGGCTGGTACGCGCACGCCCACGTGCCGTACAACGACCACGTCGACCCCGGTTCCTGGCCCGCCTTCGCCGCCGGCCCCGGCTCGCCCACCGGCCCGCCCTCCCAGCAGCACCCCGCCCCGCCCGCCGACCCGACCCCCGCCCGCTACCAGGTCACCGTCAACGGCCTGGCGTACGGCTACGGCGCCCAGGGCTGCCAGGTGACCACCGTCGGACGGGCGCTGGTCACGGCCGGCTTCGGCACCCACTACCACTCCGGGCCCGGACCGACCTGGACGGACGCCGACACCGAGAACTACGCGGACTACCAGGCGAGCCTGGGGTACTCCGGGCAGGCGGCGGACGGCGTCCCGGGCGAGGCCTCGCTGCGCCGGCTGCTCGGCTACCTGCCCGGCCCGCGCACCGTCTCGCTCGCCCACGTCGCCGCGGCGGCGCGCAGCGACCCGGGGGCGGAGCAGGGGCACCGGACGTACGGGGCCGAGGTGGCGATCGTCGAACAGGCGCTGGCGGACGAGGGGTTGCTCGAACAGCGCTGGGTGGACGGGTCCTACGGCAGCCTCACGGTGACGGCGTACGCGGGCTGGCAGCGGCGCTGCGGGTACTCGGCGGGTGCCGCGGACGGGATCCCCGGGCGGGACTCGCTGCACCGGCTGGGGGCGGCGCGGGGGTTCGCGGTGACGGACTGACGGACTGGCGGGCCGACGGGTTGGGCGCTGCGGGTCGGCAGGTCGGTAGGTCGGCGGGGCTGCGGGTCGGTGTGGGTACTCCCCGGGGAGTCGGTCGGTCGCGGCGACGGCCGGGCACGTACTCGCCGGGGAGTAGCCGAGGTTACTTCCGCCGTCAGATGCCCGATGAGGGGCGGGCGGGGGAGTCTGGGCGCGTCCTCGTGACCCCGACTCGAAGGAGGTACCTGTGCGCCCGTCCACCGAAGCCGTCGCGGCCCCCGGCGCGGGGCGGCGGCCCGCCGGCCGCCGACTGTCGCCGGGAGCGCGCAAACGCCTGGTGGTGCTGCACGTCGTCGTCTCGGTGAGCTGGCTGGCCCTGATGCTCTGCCTGCTCACCCTGGCGGTGACGGCCCTCACCACCGACGACGCCGACCGGCTGAGAACGGCCTACCGGGCGATGGGCCTGCTCGGCGACGCGCTCATCCTGCCGCTGAGCCTGCTCACCTTCCTGAGCGGGGTGGCGCTGGGGCTCGGCACGTCCTGGGGCCTGTTCCGGTACTACTGGGTGAGTACCAAGTTCTGGCTGACGCTCGGTGCGATGGCGGCCTCGGTCTTCGCCCTCACCGCCCGGCTGCACGACGCGGTCCGGGTGGCGGACGCCCACCCGACCGGCCCCATCCCGGTGGCGGACCTCGGCTTCGTCCGCTACAACACGGTGATCGTCCCGGCGGTGGCCCTGGCGCTCTACCTGTTCAACGTGATCCTCTCGGTGTACAAGCCCTGGGGCCGCCGCAAGGCCGCGGGCACGCGTCCGGGCCGAATACCGCGGGCCTCCGGCGCGGCCGGGACCGGGCCGGGGCCCGAGGGCCGGTGACGGTGGTGACGGCGTGCCCGGGCGTACCGGCGGGGAATGCCCGTACGTCGGGTGGGTGTTGTCCACCCACGTGACCAGCGCTACGCCCGCGACCAGGCTCTCCGTCCTCGACCGCTCCCGGACCAGGCAGGGCGAGGAGCCGGCGCAGGCACTGCGCGACACCGTGGCCTTCGCGCGTGAGATCGAGCGGCTGGGCTACCACCGCTTCTGGGTCTCCGAGCACCACGGCGTCCCCGGGGTGGCCGGGTCGGCGCCCACCGTCCTCGCCGCGGCGGTCGCGGCGGCCACCAGCCGGATCCGGGTCGGCACCGGCGGGGTGATGCTGCCCAACCACCGGCCCATGGTGGTGGCTGAGCAGTTCGGGGTGCTGGCGGCGCTGTTCCCGGGCCGGATCGACATGGGGCTCGGCCGCTCGGTGGGCTTCACCGACGGCGTCCGGCGGGCGCTCGGGCGGGAGAAGGACGCGGCCGACGACTTCGGCGGCCAGCTGACCGAGCTGCTCGGGTACTTCGACGGCTCCCAGCAGGTGCACCGGGGCGTCCACGCCCGCCCGGCCGAGGGACTGCACGTGCCGGCCTTCGTGCTGGCCACCGGCGCGGGCGCCGAGCTGGCCGCCGAGGCCGGGCTGCCGCTGGTCATCGCCGCCGCACGTGGGGAGGAGCGGATGCTCGCCGCGCTCGACGGCTACCGCAGCCGCTTCCGCCCCTCCGCGCAGGCCGCCGAACCGTACGTGGTGGTCTCGGGCACGGTCGCGGTGGCCGAGACCGAGGAGCGGGCCCATGACCTCCTCCTCCCGGAGGCCTGGGCCGGCGCCTACTCCCGTACCCACGGGGAGTTCCCGCCACTGTCCCCGGCCGCCGAGATCCGGGCGCGCACGATGAGCCCGCGCGAACGGGCGGCCTTCGAGCAGTCGCTCAAGGGCCACATCGCGGGCACCCCGGAGCAGGCGGCCGCCGAGCTGTCCGCCCTGGTGGCACGCACCGGTGCGGACGAGGTCCTGATCGCCACCAGTACCTACGACCGGACGGCCCTGCTCGACTCGTACCGGCTGCTCGCCGAGGCCGTCGGCCTGCTCTGACCGGCTGCGGCCCGCCGCCTGCCGCGCCGCCTGCCGCGCTGCCCGTTCCGCAGCCCGCGTGACCGCCCACTCCACCGCTCCCCGGCCGTCCGGGCGGATTTCTGACCAGGCCCGATGGCCTGCTACTGTTCTTCTCGTCGAGGGGAAATGATCTTCCGAAACGGAGATCCCGGAACCCTTGAACGTGCGTCAGTGGTGCTACCAGAGCACGTCCTACTTTCAGTAGGAAGAGTCCGTGCGATCCGGGCCTGGCGCTCCATTCGAAGGGGCTCGTTCCGTCAAGGGAACGGGCCCCTTCGTCATGTCCGGCTGTGCGCCGCCCTCGGCCCTGGTGCTCGCCGAGTCCTCTTATCGCACTTTCGCTGGCGAAACTCCGGGCGGCGATCCGGTATCGGCCAAGGTCCCGTACCAGGTGGCCGACGAGTGACGGTCCGCGGCGGCCGAGCAGCCAGCAGTTTTGCCGCTCCGGGCGGGTCGGTGGACCGTCGCACCTTGGCCGGAAGTCGCCGTAGCTGGTGTGAATATGCCATTGGAATGTTCGTCATACGGAAACCGGCAGTAGCCTTCCGTGTCGAACCTGCCACTGCTGGTGGCGATCCGGCCGGATCTGCGCTGCGCCCGGCCACCCCCAGACCCCCTCGAAGGAGCCGGTGTGCCGGGTATCGACGAATGTCTCTCCGGAGCGATGGCGATCGCCGGAGCCCGCTCGGCGAGCCTGGTCGACTGGAGCAGCGGACTCGCCCTCGGGAGCCTGGGCGAAAGCCCGGTCGGAGAACACGAGACCGCCGCCGCCGAGGCAACCGACTTGGTGCGCGCGGCCGTTGAGAGCCAGACCTTCACCGCGGCGGAGGACCGGCGCTCCCCGTTGGAGGACATCATCGTCACTGCGGGCCGCAGTTACCACCTGATCCGCTTCATCGACACCGTCTTCGACAGCCGGCTCGTCCTGCACCTCTGGCTCGACCGCGAGTCGGGCAACCTGGCCGCGGCCCGGTTCCGCCTCCAGGCCCTCGCCGAGGAACTGGTGCTGGGGTGAACACGAGGCCCGCACCGACCGTCGCATTCCGGCCAGCCGACCGCGTGACCGCCCCGTACGCGCCCCTGGTGGAGGCCGCCGACCACCACGTCCAACCCGCCGCGCCGAGGACCCCGGGCGAGGCCGTCGCCCTGCTCGCCGCCCGCCGTGCCACCGGGGCCCTGCACGGCCCGCTCGGCATCCTGTGGCTGGTCGACGGTCAGGTGGCCGCCGCGGAGTCCCCCCGCGCGCCCGGCCTGGCCGACCTGCTCACCGGCTGCGGTCGGCTCACCCCCGAGGAGTGGGCCAACCTCCTGCACCGCCACGGCCCGCAGGGGCGGGTCGGCGAGGCACTGGTCGACCGGCAGCTGCTCACCCGCGGCGAACTCGAACTCGGCCACCTGGGAACGCTGTTCGACGCCGCCTACTTCGTCCTCGCCGACCGGGCCGGCGGCACCTGGCGGTTCGAGTCCGAGGCCCGGCACTGGCTCGGCACGGTGACGCCGGTCGACCCGGCGCGGCTCGGTCGCGAGGTCGAGCGCCGGCACCAACTCCTCGACCGGATCTGGCCCTGGCCGCAGCTCGACACCGCGCCGGTCCGGCCGGTCGAGCACAGCCGACGCCCCTCCCACCGCCCGCCCGGCCGTCGGCGGCGCGAACTGCTGGACCACGCCGACGGCCGAAGAACCCCGGCGGACCTGGCCCGGCTGCTCGGCCGCTCCGGCTTCGGCGTGACGGCGGACATCCGCCGCCTGGCCGCCGCCGGGCTGCTCGACACCCCCCGGCACGCCGCGCCAGCCGCCGCACCCTCCCGCCCGGCCGCCGCACCCTCCCGCCCGGCCGCCACACCCTCCCGCCCGGCCGCCGAACCCGTCCGCCCGGCTGTCGAACCCGTCCTTTCGGTCGCCGCACCCGCCCGGCCTGGCAGTGGCCTGCACCGCAGGGTCCCCGGAGCCACCCTCCGCGGCCTCCCGGGCACCGGCCCCGCAGCAACGACCAGCCCCGCGGTCCCCGCGGTCCCCGCAGTCCCCGTAGCCCCCGCCCCCACGCGCTCCGACCGACCGCCCACCACGGCAGCGGCCCACCCGCTGACCGTCCCCGACCCGGACATCGCGCTGCTGACCCGGGTCCGAGACCTTCTGGAGGCCCGACTTTGAGTCACTCCCCGCCCGCGACCCCGCCGTACCGGCCATGAGGCGGGCACTCAAGCAGCGTGTCGGAAGGAGACAACTGATCGCCTTGGAGACCGAGCTGCTCGCCGAACTCCGCGCCGTCAAACGTCGCGTCCCGCACCTCGCGGGCGGGCTGGTGGCCAGCGTGGACGGCCTGTTGGTCGCGCACGACACCCACGGGACCGAACCCTCGGGCCTGGCCGCGATGACGGCGGCCTCGCTCTCGCTCGCCCAGCGGCTCGCCGACACCACCGGGCAGGGGGAGTTCCGCGAGTCCGTGGTGCGCGGTGAACACGGCTACGTCGCCACCTACGCGGCCGGCGGCAGCTGCGTGCTGACCCTGCTGGCGCTCCCGGACGTCAACGTCGGCCGGCTCCACCTGGAGGGCCGCCGCAGTGCCCGGCACATCGCCGAACTGCTCAACGACGCCCTGGTGCCGAAGGATCCGCGCGACGCGCTCTGACCCGTCCCGGACCGAACGCCCCGCCCGCCCCCGTACTGCCCGACCCCCGTACCGACGCACCGACCCACCCACTGACCAACCTGTCGACTTACCGACCCACCGACCAACCAACCCACAGGAGTTGATCAGAATGACCGACGCAGCCGGCGCGCTCAAGCAGGCCATGACCGTCATCGAGGGCGCCATCGGCGCGGCCCTGGTGGACTACAACAGCGGCATGGCGCTCGCCACCCTCGACGGCCCCGGCGGCCTGGACCTCAACGTCGCCGCAGCCGGGAACACCGACGTGATGCGCGCCAAGATGCGCACCATGGACATGCTCGGCCTCCAGGACGGCATCGAGGACATCCTCATCACGCTGAGCACCCAGTACCACCTGATCCGCCCGCTCACCGGCCGCACCGGCAAGGGCCTGTTCCTCTACCTGGCACTGGACAAGGGCCGCGCCAACCTGGCGATGGCCCGCCACCAGCTGGTCAAGATCGAGGCCGACCTGGAGGTCTGACCGGGCACCGGCACGGCCCCGGCGGCGGCTCACGCCCCGCCGGGCCCCGCCCCGCCGGGCCCGGCCCCGTCCGGCCCGGCCCCGTCCGGCCCTGCGCCGTCCGGTGGTGCCCACTGGACCTCCCCGCCGGCCAGCCCCGCGCAGACCGCCCCCTCGGCGCTCAGCACGCTCCACGGCGCGAGCACCGCGTGCGGCGGGACGGACAGCTCCCCGCCCTCCGTGAAGCCCAGCTCCAGGCCGCCGGCCAGGGTGATCCGGGCGGTGCCGACGGTCCGGCCGACCAGGGCCAGCAGGGTGGGCGTCGGCCGGAAGGTGAGCGCGGGGAAGAAGTGCCCGACCTCCTCCGGCGTGGTGAAGGACGGCGCCGCGAAGCGGAACTCGTGCACCACCCGTACGGTCACCGGCCCGTCGAGCCGCAGGTCCAGCCGGTCGCCTCCGCTGACCGCCTCGACCGTCCGGCCGGCCAGCACCTCAGTGATCGTGTTCTGCATGCTCCCAGTCTTCACCGGCCGACGCGTTCCCAACCACGGGACCGACCGGCCGTCCGCGCACCAGCTCGACCGGTCCGCCCGCCCGCTCCCGGGCCGCGAGGGCCGCGGCCACCCGGTCCCAGGACGGCCCGGAGAGCAGCGTCCGCGCCTCGGCCGGGTCGCACAGCCGCCACTCCACCAGTTCCTGCTCCTGGAGGGTGATCGTGCCGAGCGACTCCTCCGTCACCGCGCCGCCGTCGTAGACGTACACCAGCACGGCGGTGTCCTGACCGGTCGCGGGACCGGCCCCGGGTTCGGCTCCGGGTTCGGCTCCGGTAACGGCCGCCGCCCCCGGCAGCCAGTCCAAGGCCAGCAGTCGCCCGGGCTCGACCTCCCAGCCCAGTTCCTCGCGGATCTCCCGCCCCGCCGCCGTGCGGGGCGTCTCGCGGTCCGCCTCCACCCCGCCGCCCGGCAGTGTCCAGTACGGCACCCGCCCGCGCGGCCCGTCCCACGGCCGCAGCCGCACCAGCAGCACCCGTCCGTCACCGTCCGTGAACAGGGCCCGTGCCTTCGCCCGGATCCGCGGCCTGGTGGCGTAGTAGGTGTCCCGGTCCATCGGCGGCTCCAGCGGCTCCGGCGCCTCCGACGACTGCCCTGCGGCTGACCCCGGCCCCGACCCCAGCCCCGGCGCGGCGGCCAGCCCGGTGTACTCCGGCACGGGCCCCTCGGCGGGCAGTGCCCCCAGGGTGTGCCCCACCGGCCGGCTGTCCTCCAGCTCCAGGGGCCCGGCCTCCCGCGGCGCCCGCAGACAGGCCGCCACCCGGCGGGACAACCGCGGCGGCAGGGCGTGCCCGGCCTCCTCCGCCGTCAGCCAGACCCAGCCGCCGACCTCCGCCGCGTCCGGCCGGATCGCCGACACCTGCTCCGGCGTCAACGCCTCGGCCCAGTACAGGTACGCCACGATCGGCGGCCGGCTCGGGGACATCGCCCAGTCGACGCACGCCAACGCTCCCAGTCGGGGCGTGAACCCCAGCTCCTCGGCGATCTCCCGCGACGCCGTCTCCCGCGGCGACCGGTCGCCGGGCTCCCACCCGCCGCCCGGGATCGCCACCGGGTGCTTCCGGTCGTACGGCAGCCGCACCACCAGCACCCGCCCCCGCCCGTCCGGGAACAGCACCCCGGCGGCCGCCATCATCTCTCGTCCCGTCGCGCCCGACGCCTCCACCCCGACTCCTTCCACCCCGACTCCTTCCACCTGCTCATCTCCCGGGGGACGACATCCCCACGCGCCCGATGGTTCCCGCCCGCCCCGACCACCACCCGGAAGGGACACGCCCCGCCGGGCCGCACCAACGAGCAGCCCCAGCAGCCGTTTCACTCGGCATCAGCACCCCCGGCACCGCCGCCCGACCTGCCACCCCGACCCCACCCGGCGGGCCGTCACCCCAGGGAGGCCAGGGCCTGGGCGGCCGCTCGGGCCATCTGTTCGTCGTGGCGGGCGCTCGATCCGCGGAGGCGGGCGGCGCCTTCGACGGCCGCGAGGGCGAGCAGGCCCGGTAGGAGGTCGGTGCTGCGGGCGGCGAGCCAGCGGGTGCCGCGGGTGGCCATCCACCACAGGTCGGCGGCGAGGCCGGGCGGGGGTTCGGCGGGTTCGGCGGCGGGTGGCGGGCCGAGGGGGTGGCCCTGGGTGGCGAGCAGTTCGTGGAAGCGGCGGGCGATCAGGTGGTGTCCTTCGGCGCTGGGGTGGAGGCGGTCGACGCTGAGCAGGCCTCGTTGCTCGCACCAGGGCAGTTCGGCGATGTGCAGGTGGACGGCCCGGTGCCGGGTGGTGAGGGCGTGGACGACGGTGTTGACGGCGCGCATCCGCCGGGCCAGTGGGCGGGCGAGCGGGGCGGGGAGCCGGAGGAGGGTGCCGGGGTCGGGCAGGCAGGCGGTGAGCAGGACGGCGCCGTGGCCGGAGAGTTCGCCGAGGGTGGCGTCGAGTTCCCGGGTGGTGCGGCGGATGTCGAAGCCGGCCCGCAGGGTGTCGTTGCCGCCGACCAGGACCGCCGCCAGCTGGGGCCGAAGGGCGAGTGCTGCCGGGAGTTGACGAGTCGTCAGATCGGTGGTCAGTGCGCCGCTGTACGCCAGGTTGGCGAATTCGACGTCCTGGCCCTCGGGTGCCAGTGACCGGGCGAGGACGGCGGCCCAGCCGCGCCACTGTTCGCCGACCTGGTCCCCGACGCCCTCCGTGAGCGAGTCGCCGAGCGCGACGAAGCGCAGCAGCTCGCCCGCGGTGGGCCGGTCGTCGGCGGTCCGGTCAGGCCCCGCGTCGAGCACGCTCATCCCCACTCCTCCCGGTGGCATCGGCGGTCCGGGCCCCGTGCGCGGCCAGGAAGGCGGCCACCGCCGCCGGCCAGCCGTACCGTTCGGCCTGGGCCCGGGCGGCGGCCCGCCGGGCCGGTTCCGGTCGGCGGAGCAACTCCGTGACGGCGGCGGCGAATCCGGCCCCGGTGTCGGCGGCGGCGATCCCGGCGGGCCCGATCAGGCCGGGCAGCGCGGAGGAGCGGCTGACCGCGACGGGGGTGCCGCAGGCCAGTGCCTCCAGGGCGGCCAGTCCGAAGGTCTCCACCGGTCCGGGGGCCAGCACCACGTCCGCGCTGCCCAGCAGTGCGGCCAGCTCCGCCCGCCCGTTCAGGTGCCCGAGGAAGCGTACGGGCAGCCGCAGCCGGGCGGCCCGGGCGGCGAGCCGGGGCCGCAGCGGTCCGGTCCCGGCCACCACCAGGACGGCGGGGAACCCCCGGGCCCGCAGCCGGGCCAGTGCCTCGACGGCGCGTTCTGGCCGCTTCTCGGCGGAGAGCCGGGAGCAGAGCACCAGCAGGACGTCCTCGGGCGCCGCGTACCGGGCCCGTTCCAGCGCCCGTACGGTCGGGGGCAGCGGGCGCATCGCCGCCAGGTCGACCCCGAGCGGGGCCCGGACCAGGTTGGGCACGCCGATCCGGCGGAACTCGGCCGCCGCCCAGTCGGTGGTGCAGAGCACCGAGTCGTAGCCGCGGGCGGTGGCCGCGTTGAGCCGGTCGGCGGCCGCGGTGGCGAGCGGGCCGGGCAGGCCCCAGGTCCGCAGCACTCCGGTGGCGCTCTCGTGCGAGACCATCACCGAGCGGACCCCGTGCCGACGGGCCCAGGCACCGGTCCAGCGCAGGGTGGTGCGGTCGGAGACCTCCAGCCGGTCGGGGCCGAGCCGGGTCAGTTCGGCGGCGACCGCCCGTCGGTCGGCGAGCAGCCGGTAGCCGCCGCTGGCCGGCAGCACCGGGCCGGGCAGGGTGATCACCAGACCCTGCTCGGTGTCCTCCTCGGTGCGCCGTTCGCCGGGCACGATCAGGACGGGCCGGTGTCCGGCGGCCCGGTACCCGGCGCCCAGGTGGCGCAGCGCCGTGCGCAGCCCGCCGGAGACCGGGGTGACGAAGTTGGCGAGCCGCACGATGGTCAGCGGCCCGCCGCGGGGCGGCGCAGTCATGCCGGCAACTCCTCCGGCAGTACGGGCAGTACGGGCAGTACCGGCAGCACCGGCACCACCGTCCCGGCCGACGCCCCCGGCGACCCGGGCTCGACCTCGACCTCAGTCCCGGCCCCGACCCCGACCTCGGCCCCGATCCCGGCCCCGGACGGAGCCGCCGAAGGAGCCACCCCCACCCCCCGGTGCTCCGCCAGCACCTCGGCGTAGTGCCGCAGCAGCAGGTCCCCGACCGCCTCCCAGGTCCGGGCGGTCACCTCGGCCCGTCCGGCCTGCCCGTACCGGGCCCGCCGGGCCGGGTCGGCGGCCAGTTCGGCGACGGCCCGGGCGACCGCCGCGCCGTCGCGGGGCGGCACCAGCAGTCCGGTGCGGTGGTGGGAGACCAGGTCGAGCGGGCCGCCGGCGGCCGGGCCGATCACGGGGACGCCGCTGGCCATCGCCTCCTGGATGGTCTGGCAGAAGGTCTCCAGCGGGCCGGTGTGGACGAACACGTCGAGGGTGGCGAAACATCGCGCGAGTTCCTCGCCGGTGCGGCGCCCGAGGAACACCGCGCCGGGCATGGCGGCCCTGAGGCCGGGCGCCGAGGGGCCGTCCCCGACCACTACCACCCGCACCCCGGGCAGGGCGGAGGCGGCGGCCAGCAGGTCGACCCGCTTCTCGGGCGCGAGCCGCCCGACGTACCCGACCAGCACCTCCCCGCCGGGGGCGAGGGCCCGGTGCAGCGCCTCGTCCCGGTGCCGGGGGTGGAAGCGCACCGAGTCCACCCCGCGCGGCCACAGCTGGACCCGGGGCACCCCGTGCGCGGTGAGGTCCTGGGCGGCGGGGGTGGACGGCGCCAGCGTGCGGGCGGCGGCCCGGTGCACGGCCCGGATGCGCCGCCAGGCGGCGGCCTCGCCGAGCCCGCGTCCGGCCCGGTAGGCGTGGGCGTACCCGGCGAGGTCGGTCTGGTAGACGGCGACGGCGGGTACGCCGAGCCGGGTCGCGACCTGCATGCCGCGCGCACCCAGGACGAACGGGCTGGCCAGGTGGACGATGTCGGGCCGGTGCCCGGCCAGTGCGGCCGCCAGCTGCCGGCTCGGCAGGGCGATCCGCACCTGCGGGTACCCGGGCAGCGGCACCGACGGGATCCGCACGACGGGGATCCGTTCCGCGTCGGCGCCGGAGCCGAAGGTCTGCGGCGGGCACTGGGCGCCCCGGGCCGGTGCGGGGGTGACGACGAGGGGCCGGTGGCCCCGACGGAGCAGGTGCTCGGCCGTCCGCAGCACGCTGTGGGCGACTCCGTTGACCTCGGGAGGGAAGGATTCGGTGACGATGGCGACGCGCATGCCTGTGTTGTCTCCGCGCACGGCGTGCACCCGGCCAAAGGGATCTGTCGTACAAGCGAACGCGGGTCGGCGATTTGCACCGCCGACCCGCGCCCCGACACCGCCGCGTCACATCGACCCGGCCGCCTCCTTGAGCTCCGCGTACGGCGCGAGCTTACGGATCGACTCGATGCTCTTCAGGCAGTCGTCCTTGCTCTCCTGCGGGTCACCGGTCACCACGACGGTCCCGTTGCTCGCCTTGAGCCGGAACCGGTGCATCCCGCTCTCGTCCGTGTACAGCTCGAACTTCCCAGCCATGCCGTCAACAGCCTTTCGCTCGATGGCCCCCTGGGACCGCACCGTAGGCCCAAATCCTTTGGAACGCTCGCCAGTTGACCCAGCCGGGTGGCGACCGTTCGAGTCGCGGAGCCGACGTCCGGCTCAGCCGGCGGCCCGGTGCGCGGTGGCGCGCAGGGACCCGAGCAGGGCGAGGGCCTGGGCGCTGGAACTGCCGGGCTCCGCCTGGTAGACGACCAGTTGCTGGCCGGGAGCGTCGCGCACGTCGAAGGCCTGGTAGGTGAGGGTCAGCGGGCCGACGTCCGGGTGGAGGAAGTGCTTGGCCTCCTGGGTCTTGCCGCGTACGGCGTGGGCGTTCCACAGCCGGGTGAAGTCGGTGCTGTGGTCGGTGAGGGTGCGGACGAGTTCGCGCAGCCGGGGGCTGTCCGGGTCGAGCCCGGCGGCCTGCCGCAGGTGGCCCACGACGGCTTGGGCCGTGTGGCCCCACCGTTCGTGGAACTGCCGGCCCGCCGGGTCGAGGAAGGCCATCCGGGCGAGGTTGTCCATCCGCTCGAAGGGCGAGTGCAGGGCCTCGGCCAGGGCGTTGGCGGCCAGGACGTCCAGGGTCCGGTTGATGACGAAGGCCGGGGCGGTCGGGTAGCCGTCCAGCAGCTGGCGCAGGGCGGGGCCGACCAGGTCGGTGGTGTGGGCGAACCGGCTGCCCGGCACCGTCCCCGCCAGCTGGTGCAGGTGCGCGTGCCCGTCCGGGTCGAGCCGCAGGGCGCGGCCGAGCGCGTCGAGGACCTGAGCCGACGGGTGGCGTTCCCGCCCCTGTTCCAGGCGGGTGTAGTAGTCCGCGTTCACCCCGGCCAGGACGGCGACCTCCTCCCGGCGCAGTCCGGCCACCCTGCGCACCCCGTGGCTCGCCACGCCGGCGTCCTGCGGCAGCAGGGCCGCGCGGCGCGCGCGCAGGAACTCTCCCAGATGGTTGTCGGTCACGTCCTCACCCTAGGTGGCGCCGCTCGGGCCCTGCCTGGGTGCACCGCACCCAGGCAGGACACGTCCTGGTCGGTCGCCCGCGCCCCGCCCAGACTCGGTCCGGCGGAACGGATCCGCATCCATCGACGAACCCCGTGCTCCACCAGGAGGAGAAGCAGGCATGACGCAGACATCCAAGGTCGTACTGGTCACCGGGGCGAGCAGCGGGATCGGGGAGGCCACCGCCCGCCGGCTCGCCGCCGACGGCCACCGGCTGTACCTCGGGGCCCGGCGCACCGACCGCCTCGACGCGCTCACCGGCGAGCTGACCGCCGCGGGCGCCACCGCGGCGTTCCGGCGCCTCGACGTCACGGACGCCGCCGACGTCCGGGCCTTCGTGGCCGCCGCCGGTGAGCGCTACGGCCGGGTCGACGTCCTGGTCAACAACGCCGGGGTGATGCCGCTGTCGCCCCTGGAGGCGCTGAGGACGGACGAGTGGGACCGCATGATCGACGTGAACGTGCGGGGAGTCCTGCACGGCATCGCCGCCGCGCTGCCCGTGATGCGGGCCCAGGGCGGCGGGCACGTCGTGAACATCGCGTCCGTCGGCGCGTACGAGGTCTCGCCCACCGCCGCCGTCTACTGCGCCACCAAGTTCGCCGTCCGCGCGATCTCCGAAGGGCTGCGCCAGGAGTCGGCCGGCGACATCCGGGTCACCCTCGTCTCTCCCGGCGTGACCGAGTCCGAACTCGCCGACGGCATCGCGGACCCCGCCGCGCGGGAGGCCATGAAGGCGTACCGCGCCGTGGCCATTCCCGCCTCCGCGGTGGCGGGGGCCATCGCCTACGCGGTGTCCCAGCCCCGGGAGGTCGACGTCAACGAGCTGGTCGTCCGCCCCGCGGCGAGCGCCCAGTGACCAGTCCGCGTCGGTGGGCGGGGCGACGCGGACCGACCGGTGCAGGCAGTCCTGTGCGGGTCCGGTCCCCTCACTCGATCTGACGAACCGCGCGCTGCGGTCCACCGAGTCGTCCGCGGCTGGCTGGATACTCCGGGATCACGTGTGTGCACCGGCCGTGGCGGGGCGCGGGCGCACGCCTCCCAACTGCGGAAGGACACCGGATCATGCAGTCGATTCCCGGCCCCGGCGGCCCCGGCGGCGAACAGGGCGCGGTCGGCGGGCCGACCGGCACGACCACGGTCATGCCGGCCCGCCCCCACGTGCCGTCCCCGGACGGGCCCAGGGCCGGCGGGTACACCTGGCCCGGGCTGGACGAGGAGTTCACCCGGGAGGTCGTCGCGATCGCGCGGACGGCCGAGGGACGCGAGCTGGCCGAGTCGCAGGTCTTCGAGATCGTCCGGGCGCAGCCGCAGCCGCAGGGCCTGCCGCTGCGGGTGCGCCCGCAGCTGCGCCGCGAGCTGGACGCGTTCGTCGCCTCGTACCACCGGGTGATCGAGACGCTGGTGGCCGCCTGGGACCACGACCGCGACCTGCGCGAGGTGCTGACGCTTCCCCAGGTGCTGCGCGAGCACGTGGACGCCGCCCGCGACACCCGGGTGCACCTGCTGCGGATCGACCTGCTGCCCCAGGCCGACGGCACGCTGCGGGTGCTGGAGACCAACGCCAACTGCCCCGGGGGCCTGCCCGGGGCCGGCCGGGGCCGGGCGGCCTGGCGGTCGCTGCTGGCCCGGCACGGCGTCGACGTGCCGGGCCCGCAGCCGGCCGACGACCCGCTCTGGCCGGGGAGTTGGCTGCTGCGTCTGGCGGAGCAGCACACCGGGACCCGTCCGGAGACCGTGGCCCTGCTCTGCCCGGACGGCAGCTACCGCGCCGACACCCGTGACTACGACACCGCCCTGACGGCCCTGGGCGTCCGGGTCCTGCACGCGGACCCGCGCGAGGTCTCGCTCGACGGGCGCCAGGGCGTCGTCGTCCGCGGGGAGGCGGTGCGGCACGCGTTCGCCAAGGTCGGCATCCAGGACCTGCTGCGGATGGGCGACGGCGCGGCGTCCTACCTGGAGGCCGTGCGCGAGGGCCGGCTGTTCGTGCAGAACGGGCTGCGCGGACGCCTGATCGGCGACAACAAGCTGTGCCTCGCCGTGCTCTCCGACCCGCGCTTCGCCCACCTCTTCGACGCCGCCGACTACCGCCGGGTCCGGCCGGCGATCCCGTGGTCGCGCAACCTCGCGCACTGCGACGCGGCGACGCTGCGCGCCGTCGTCCGCGACCGCGACCGCTACGTCCTCAAGCGCCCGCTGGACACCCGCGGCAACGGTGTGGTGATCGGCCGGGAGGCCGCCGACGCACCGAGCTGGGAGGCCGCCGTCGACCTCGCGGGCGCCGAGGGCTGGCTCGTCCAGGAGTACGTGACCAGCCCCCACCTCCTGGGGGTCGTGGACGGGCCGGCTCCCCGCCACGACGTCGCCCTGGGCGCCGTCGACGGCCGGCTGGTCTCGGCCTTCTCCCGCGCCGGCCACGGGGAGCGCCACAACGTCGCGGGCTCCGGACGGCCGCACCCGCTGTACCTGTGAACCGGCCGGTCGAGGTGGTCCCACCCCCGGGGCCGGCCGCTCCCGCCCGGCCCCGGTCCCGGCCCCGGCCGCGACCGCTGGTCAGCGTCTGGCGGCAGCGGAACTTCCAGGTCCTGTGGTCGGCGCACACCGTCAGCGAGTTCGGGACCCGGATCACGTTCTTCGTCATCCCCGTGCTCGCCCTGACGACCCTGTCCGCCTCGACCGGCCAGCTGGGACTCGTCTCGGCGATGGAGTCCCTGCCGTTCCTCCTGGTCGGCCTGCCGGCGGGCGCGCTGCTCGACCGGTGGGACCGCCGGCGGGTGATGGTCGTGGCGGACGTCGGCCGGGCCGTGACCATCGCCCTGCTGCCGGTGGCCCACCTCGCCGGGGTGCTGAGCGTGCCGCTGCTCTGCGCGGTCGGGTTCGCCATCGGGCTGTGCACGGTCTTCTTCGACATCGCCGACCAGGCGTTCCTGCCGACGGTCGTGGCGCGGGAGCAGACCCCGGACGGCAACAGCCGGCTGGAGTTCTCCCGCTCGACGGCGGAGCTGGCGGGCCCCAGCATCGGCGGCCTGCTGTTGCAGACCGTCGCCGCGCCCCTGGTCCTGGCCGTCAACTCGGTGAGCTACCTGGTGTCCGCGCTGCTCCTCTGCCTCATCCGGACGCCCCGGGTGCCGGTGCCGCGGACGAGGGAGAGGATGCGCACCCGGATCGCCGAGGGACTGCGGTTCGTCTTCGGCCACCGGACCCTGCGCTCGCTGACCCTGGCCACGGGCATCAGCAACCTCGTCGGCCTGAGCGGCGCGCTGGGGGCCGTCCTGACCGCGTACGCGCTGCGCGACCTGCGGCTCTCGCCGGGGGAGCTCGGGCTGGCCCTGAGCCTGGGCAACTGCGGTGCGCTGCTGGGGGCCACGCTCAGCGGCCGGGTCATCCGGCGCGTGGGCCTCGGCCCCGTCCTGGTCGCGGCCAAGTCCATGTCGGGGATCGCCGTGCTGGTGCTCGCGACCGCGGCGCCGGCCCGTGCCGTGCCGACCCTGGGCGTCGCGACCGGCATCATGGCCTGCGGCATCACCGTCTACAACATCGGCCAGGTGAGCCTGCGCCAGGCCATCACCCCCACCGGCCTGCAAGGCCGGATGAACGCCTCGGTGCGGTTCGCCATCTGGGGCACCCGCCCGCTCGGGGCCCTGGCCGGCGGCTACCTCGGCTCGGTCCTCGGCACCCGCCCCACGCTGTGGACGATCGCCGGGATCGGCCTGCTCTCCTGCCTGCCCCTGATCGCGACCGCGGACCTCCGGACGCTGCGGGCCTTCCCGTCCCGGCCCGAGCCGCAGGAGACCGGCTCGGCCGGACAGGGCCTAGCCCTCGGACTTCCCGGCCAGGCCGGTGATCGTCGCGGTGAGGATGCGGGCGAGCCGGGGTTCGACCTCGACGACGGCGTGGGCGAGGCGGGGGTCGCTGCGGTAGAGGGCGGCGACCTCGGGGCCCGGGTTGGCGATCTGCCACATGGCGCCGGCGAGGGAGACGGCGGTGGCGAACAGGTCGGTGACGTCCTGGTCGTCGAGAGTGGGGAGTTGTTCCCGTAGCGCGGCGGTGACGGGTTCGCGGGCGGCGACCGTGGCGAGCTTGAACTCGCGGACCGCGTCGACGGAGACGTGGCGTTCGAGGTTGAGCGGTGCGTGGGCGAGCAGGTCGCAGAAGCTCCCGCGCTCGGCGAGGGTGGTGGCGAAGGCCCGGGCGACGGTCGCCGGGCTCGGGTCCCCGGTCTCCCTCAGCCGTGCGGTGAGGGCCTGCGACCACTCGGCCCAGCCTTCGGCGGTGAGGCGCAGGAAGATCTCCTCGCGCGTCTCGAAGTACCGCAGCAGCGCCGACTTGTGCATGCCGACGGCGGAGGCGATGTCGGTCAGGGTGATCTCCCTGATGCCGCGCTCACGGCCGAGTGCCGCGGCCGCCTCCAGGATCGCGGCCTCGCGCTGCCGCTTGGCCTCGGGCGAGCGAGCGCGCTGGAACTCCGGTGCTTCTGCCATCCACCCATGGTAGAGCAACGGTGTTGCCGTAATACCGCAACGGCGTTGCACTATTAGCGCAACGGTGTTCTACTAATGGCACGGCGCAGCACGGCACGGCACAGCACGCCGGAGAACACGGAGGAGAGTCATGGAGAGCACGAAGAGCACGGAGAGCGCACGCCGCCCCGAGGCGCGGGTCTGGTTCGTCACCGGCAGCTCGCGCGGCTTCGGCCGGAGCCTGGTGCGCGCGGCGCTGGAGGCCGGTGACCTGGTGGTCGCGACGGCCCGGCGGCCGGAGCAACTGGCGGACCTCGTCGAGGAGTTCGGCGAGCGCGTCCGCCCGGTGGCGCTCGACGTCACCGATCCGGCGGCGGCCCGGGCGGCCGTCGCCCAGGCGCGGGAGGCCTTCGGCCGGATCGACGTGCTGGTCAACAACGCCGGGTACGCCAACGTCTCGCCGATCGAGACCACCGAGGAGGCCGACTTCCGGGCCCAGTTCGAGACGAACTTCTGGGGCGTCTACAACGTCACCAAGGCGGCGATCCCGCTGCTGCGCGAGCAGAAGGGGGGTCTGGTGATGCAGTTCTCCTCGATGGGCGGGCGGGTCGGCGGTTCGCCGGGCATCGCCTCGTACCAGGCGGCGAAGTTCGCCATCGACGGGTTCAGTCGCGTCCTGCGGGCCGAGCTCGCGCCGTTCGGCGTGAAGGTGCTGGTGGTCGAGCCGAGCGGCTTCCGCACCGACTGGGCGGGGGCGTCGATGGTGGTGCACGAGGTCCCGGAGGCGTACGCGGGAACGGTCGGCGCGGTCAACGAGCGGCTGCGCAAGGGTGTGGACGGCGCCGCCGGCGACCCGGACCGGGCTGCCGAGATCCTGGTGCGGATGGCCGGGCGCCGCGATGTCCCGGACCACCTGCCGCTGGGGGTCAACGCGGCGGAGGGTTCGATCGCCCTGGACCGCCGGCTGCTGGAGGAGGACAGCCGGTGGCGCGAGGTCTCCCGCTCGGCCGACTTCACCGAGCCCTACCCGGTGGCCTTCCCCGCGGACTCGGAGGGGTGAGCGAGGCCGGGGCCAGGGGCGGGTGGACCCGGCCCGGGGGCGGGCGCCCGGGTCCGGCACCCGTCCCCGACGTTCGGAGGGTCAGCAGTTGTCGAGGATGCCGGTGAGCGCGGTCTTTTCGGCGCTGTCCACGCCGAGCCCGTAGTACTGCTTCACCTGCACCCAGGCGCGGGCGTAGGTGCAGCGGTAGGAGGCCTGGGGGAGCCACTCGGCCGGGTCGCGGTCGCCCTTGGAGCGGTTGCTGCTCGCGGAGACCAGGATCAGCTGGGGGCGGGTGACGTCGTTGGCGAAGGCCTGGCGCTGGGGGGTGGTCCAGGCCCAGGCGCCGGAGGCCCAGGCCTCGGAGAGCGGCACCAGGTGGTCCACGTCGAAGGTGGACGGGTTGGTGGTGGTGGCGCCGTCGTACGGCGAGGCCCAACTGCCGCTGGTGGCCTTGCAGGAGGTGTCGGTGGTGACGTCGGTGCCGTCCCGCTTGACGATCCACTTGCGGGTGTCGCAGCTGCCGCTGATCTTGATCCAGGTGGGGAAGAGGGTTCTGTCGTAGCTGTCCGCGTGGGTCTCGGGGGTCGCGGTCATCCCGTCGAGATAGAGCCGGGCGGTGGCGGCGGAGATCGGGGTCGGCAGTGCGGCCTGGGCCGGGCTGCCGCCGGCGACCACGGTCGCGGCGACGAGGGCGGCGGCGGCCGGCAGGCAGGACAGGAACCGGCGTATGGATCCGGTGAGGGCCATGGCGAACGCTCCATCAGAAGATCGGATTGACTGATGAGTTGCGTGCGCCAGTGTGTCGGCTTCGCGGCTACGCGGGTAGACCCCGGGAGTGAAATCCTCGTGGACATCGGACGGGTACGGACAAGTCCGGCACTCCCAGGGGCCGTTCGCACCCGGCCCGGACGCGACGAGGGCCCGGGGCGCGGCTGTGCGTCCCGGACCCTCGGCCGTTCGTCGTGCCGACCTCGCCGACCTCGCCGAGGTCGGCGGTCAGTTCACCTGTTCCTGATCCTGCTGCTCCTGGCGGTGGCGGCGGCCGGCCAGCCAGACGTAGACCAGGATGCCGGCGAACAGGAACAACACGCCCTGGTAGACGGCGGCGTAGCCGGCCCCGGCCAGCAGCCAGATCGAGAAGGCGAAGGCGCCGAGGCCGAGCACCGCGTCGCGGACCAGGCGGGTGCCGTCGACCTTGTCGGTGGCGCCGCGGACCAGCCAGTACAACTGGGCGGCGGTGGACAGCAGGTAGGGCACGACGGCGGTGAAGGTGGTGATCAGGACGAGCACGTCGAAGGCGCCCTTGGCGCCGCTGGCGAAGTTGACGACGGTCAGCACCGAGGCGAGCGCCACGCTGACCAGCACGCCGAAGGTCGGTACGCCGCGCTTCTCCTTGCCGAAGGCGGCCGGGAACAGCCCGTCCCCGGCCGCCGCGTACGGCGCCTGGGCGGCCAGCAGGGTCCAGCCGTTGAGCGCGCCGGTCATCGAGACCAGTGCGGCGACCGCGATCGCCGCGCCGCCCCAGGTGCCGCCGAACATGGCGTTCACGGCGTCCGAGAACGGCGCGCTGGAGTCGACCAGTTGCTGGTGCGCGACGGTGCCGAACACCGCGAGGGTGCCCAGCAGGTAGACCACCGCGGCGCCGCTGGTGCCGAGCACGCTGGCCCGGCCGACATTGCGCTCCGGGTCGCGGACCTGGCCGGCGCTCATCGCGGCCGACTCGACGCCGACGTAGCTGAACATCAGGATCGCCGCGGCGGCCGTCATGCCGCCCATCCAGCCCTGGCCGCCAGCCTCGAAGGGGCCGACGTTCTTCGGGTCGAAGAAGAACAGTCCGCCCACCGAGATCAGCAGCAGCGGGATGAACTTGAGGACGGTGGAGACGAGTTGGACCGCGCCGACGTACCGGGTGCCGGCCAGGTTGGCCAGTGCGGGCAGCCACTGCAGGACCAGTGCGGCGGTGATCTCCAGCGCGATGTCGTGGTGCATCGGCAGCAGCACGTCCAGGTAGCCGACGGCCGCCACGGCGAGCGCGGCGTTGCTGACCACGGCGGTGATCCAGTACGACCACGCCGACAGGAAGCCGGCGAAGTCGCCGAAGGCCTCGCGGGCGTAGACGTACGGCCCGCCGGTGCGCGGATTGCGGCGGGCCAGCTGCCCGAAGACCAGCGCCAGCGCGATCGAGCCCACGGTGATGACGGCGAAGGCGAGCAGGCTGACCGTCCCGAAGGGCGCCACGGCGGCCGGGATCATGAAGATGCCGCCGCCGATGATGTTGCCCATCACCAGGGCGGTGGCGACGGGCAGCCCGAAGCGGCCGCTCTTCGCGGGAGCCGGAGCCGAACCAGGAGCCGAAGCCTGGTCCGGGGTCTCCGGGCTGCTCGGTCGGGTCTCCTGCGGGCTCGTCTGCGGGCTCGTCTGCGGGGTCGCCTGCCGGGTCGCGGCGGGGCTGGTCTGCATGAGGGTGGTGCGCCTTTCGTGGTCCTGCCTGCGCTCGGTGGAGCGACCGTTCATGCTCGGACCGGGCGGCACCTTGCACCAAATCGACGGTATTTGTTCATTTCGCCCGAGGGAACACCGCAAGACTTACGGTCGTACGCCTGTCGGACCGGCACTCGTCCGGTGCGCCCCGCGAGGGCGTTCGACCCGGAACGCGGGTGTACGACCGCGTTCGTCCGGCCGGGGGAGATGTGTCACCCGAATGACTCAGCGCGGCCGCGGCGCGCGCGCCGCCTGCGGGTTCGTGTGCCAACCTTGGCCCGGCGCTCCCCGGTGGAGCGCCGCCCGGCCTTTCGGACCGGCTCGAACTGGCCGTTCGGGGGCGCGGGTTGACGACCAGAGACCAACCAAGAGGACATCAGATGTCGCTTCGTGGGAACATCCGCAAGTTCGCCGTGATCACCGTGGTGACGGGTGCCGCGGCCCTTGCGGCGCCGGCGCCGGCGATGGCGGCGTGGCACGGGTCGCACTCGTCGACCGGGCAGAGCCTGGAGTCGGGCTCGGCGGGTGTCGGCCTGTTCGGCCCGCACGCCAGCTGGCTGAACGCCCACTCCAACACCGAGGACGACTGCATCGGCGACTGCTGATCCGGCTGATCCGCAGGTGAGCCCGGGGACCGCCCGTAGCGGTCCCCGGGCTCACTGCCGTCCGTCCGCCTCCGCCTCCGTCTCCGCAACCGCCCGGGGACGCCGGGACAGCCGCCCCGGCCACCACATGTGCCGGTCCAGGTCCATGGTCAGCGCGGTGACCAGCACCGAGCGCACCACCAGGGTGTCCAGCAGCACCCCCAGCGCCACCGCGAACCCGATCTCGGCCAGCCCCACCACCGGCAGCGTCCCCAGCACCGCGAAGGTGCTGGCCAGGATCAGCCCGGCCGAGGTGATCACCCCGCCGGTCGCGGACAGCCCGATCAGCGCGCCCTGCCGGGTGCCGTGGTGGGCGGACTCCTCCCGCACCCGGGTCATCAGGAAGATGTTGTAGTCGATCCCGAGTGCCACCAGGAAGACGAAGACGAACAGCGGGAACGCGTTGTCCTCGCCCTGGAAGTGGAAGACGTGGGCGAAGAACAGCGAGCTGATCCCGAGCGCCGCCGCGTACGACAGCACCACGGTCGCGATCAGCACCAGCGGCGCGGTGACGGCCCGCAGCAGCACGGCCAGGATCAGCAGCACCACCCCGAGCACCAGCGGGATGATCGCCCGGTTGTCGTCCCCGGCGGCCCGCCCGGCGTCCAGGACGACGGCGGTGTTCCCGCCGACCTTGGCGTCCGCCCCGGGTACGGCGTGCACGGCGGCGCGCACCCGGTCGACGGTGTCCTTGGCGGCCTGGCTGTCCGGGGGGTCGGCCAGGGTGGCCTGGAACAGCGCCCGCCCGTCCCGCACCACCGGCGGCGAGGTGGCCGCGATCCCGGCGGTGGACTGCGCGGCGGCCCGTACGGCCGGGGCACCGGCCGCGGCGGAGACCACGGTGAGCGGTGCGCCCGTCCCGCCCGGGAAGTGCTGCTCCAGCACCTGCTGGCCGACCACCGAGTCCGGCTTGCCGGTGAAGGAGGCGGCCGTGCTGAGCCCGTTGGCGTTCAGCGAGACCAGCCCCACGCAGCAGGCCGCGAGCGCCAGCGCCGTTCCGACCCACACCTTGCGCGGGCGCCGTCCGATCCAGGCGCCGACGTGCGCCCAGCGGCCGGTCCGGGTCGGCTCCGGGGTGCCGTAGTCCGGTCTGACGGGCCAGAACACCCAGCGGCTGACGATCACCAGCAGCGCGGGCAGCAGGGTCAGCATCGCGGCCAGGGCCACCACGACACCGATCGCCAGGACCGGGCCGAGGCCGCGGGTGGAGTTCATCCGGGCGATCAGCAGGCACAGCATCGAGGCGACCACGGTGGCCGAGGAGGCCAGCACGGCAGGCCCGGCCCGGTGCAGGGCGTACGCCATCGCCTCGTGCCGGTCCTCGTGCCGGCGCAGCTCCTCCCGGTAGCGGGCGGTGAGCAGCAGGGCGTAGTCGGTGCCCGCACCCAGCACCAGGACGATCAGGATCCCGGCGCTCTGCGCGTTGACGGTCAGCCCGGCGTGCTTCGCCAGCAGGTAGATGAAGGCCTGGGAGACGGTCAGCGCACCGGCGGCGGAGAGCAGCGGCAGCAGCCACAGCACCGGGCTGCGGTAGGTGAGCAGCAGCAGGACGATCACCACGCCGACGGTGGCGGCGAGCAGCGAGCCGTCGATGCCCGCGAAGGCCTTGGCCTGGTCGGCGGCGATCCCGCCGGGGCCGGTGACGTGGGTGGTCATGCCGTGGCTGTCGGCGGTCGCGGTCTGCCGCAGGGTGTCCACGGCGGGCTTGAGGTCGTTCCAGCCGTTGGTGCCGACGTCGATCGGCACGACGGTCTGCATCGCCTGCCCGTCGGCGGACACCACCGGGCCGATGACCGGCCCGACCACGTGCGGGACGGCGGCGAACCCGACGGCCTGCCGGGCGGCCTCGGCCCGGTCGGCGGGGGTGATGCCGGTGGTCCGCTGGTAGACGACGACGGCCTGGGCGGTGTCCACCGGCTGGAAGGCCCGCTGCTCGTTCAGCACCTGGGTGGACTCGGCGTTGCCCGGCAGCCAGCTGGAGGCCTGGTTGTCCTCGGCGCCCATCAGCTTCCCGGCCAGCGGGCCCAGCGCGATCAGCAGCACCAGCCACAGGGCCAGTACCACCCACTTGCCCCGGCGCCCGCAGGGCAGCGCGGCCAGTTTCCGAGTCGTGGACATCCGTCCACCCCCAGGTGGCGATGGATCGAGCAGGTGGCGTGACTCGTTCCAGCCTGCCACCGCACCGCCCGCCCGGCAGCTCCGGGCGAACGACGGGAGTCCGAAGACGGGCCCTAGGACACCGGCACGGCCGCCCGCTCGCGCAGCTCCCGAAGCACCGCGATGTCCATCGCGTGCCCGGTGCCGTCCCCGCCGTGCTTGCGGTCCGGGGTCTCCACCAGCAGCGGCACCCCGGCCGTCTCCGGGTGCTCGAACAGCTCGCGGAACGGCTCCGCGCCGATCATCCCGGCGCCGATGTTGGCGTGCCGGTCCTTGCGGGCGCCGACCACGTCCTCCGAGTCGTTGGCGTGGATCAGCCGCAGTCGGCCCGGACCGGCGGCCGAGGCCAGGGCGTCCAGCGCGGCCGTCACCCCGCCGGGGGCGGCCAGGTCGTGCCCGGCGGCGAAGGCGTGGCAGGTGTCAAGGCAGACGCCGACCTTGGGGTGCCCGTCCAGCGCCTCCACGTACTCGGCCAGCTGCTCCAGCCGCGAGCAGAGCGAGCTGCCCTGGCCGGCGGTGGGCTCCAGCAGTAGCCAGGGCGCGTCGTCGCCGAGCGCGTCCAGCTCGTCCAGCAGCGGCCGGACGTCGGCGCGCACCTGCGCCATCGCCTCGGCCCGGCGCGAGCCGCCGCCGGGTGCGGTGCCGACCGCCGAGCCGGTGTGCAGTACGACGCCGAGCGCGCCGATCGCGTGGCCGCGGTGCAGCGAGTGCCGCAGCGAGTCGGCCGAGCGCTCCCGGGTGGCGGGGTTGTCCGAGCCGAAGTTGATCAGGTACGGCGCGTGCACCCAGGCCGGGATGCCCTGCTCGGCGCAGGTCGTACGGAACTCCTCGTCCTGGGCCGGGTTGCCCGCGGGCGTGGCCCAGCCGCGCGGATTGGCCACGAACACCTGCACCGTCTCGGCGCCGACCCGGCTCGCGTACGCCAGGCCCGTCCCGGCCAGGCCCCGGCCGGCCACCGGGACGTGGGCGCCGATCGGGTTCCGGCGGGCGGCGGGGGTCGGTCCGGTCGCGGTGCTCATGCCCCCGAGGATGTCACGGGCCCGGGCGGCGACGGCGCGCGGGCCCGTCCCCGCGCCGGGTGCGCGCGCCACGCCGGGGCGCGCCCGGCGGGAACCGTCGGACCCGTCCCAACGGCCGACGGCCCGTCAGTCCGGCAGCCCAGCCCTGGTGGCGGGCCCCCGGGGGCGACCGTACCGTCGACTCGGCCGTACTCACCGAACGTCACCGCCCGCACACGCCGGGTCGGAGCGTCCCCTCCGCCCTCCCGCAGCCGACCAGCGCGCCCACCGCCCCACCGCGCGCGCCGAAAGACAGGTCACCACTCATGCCCACGCGCCGGGTCCACCACCTCGCCGCGGCGACCGCCGCCGCCACCGCCCTGACCACCGTCCTCGCCACCCTGGCCGCCGCCCCCGCGGCCCGCGCCGCCGACGGCGCCCTCCACCTCGTCCACCCCGGAGAATCGATCCAGCAGGCCGTCGACGCCGCCGCCCCGGGCGACACGGTCCAGGTCCTGCCCGGCAGCTACCGCGGCAGCGTCCGCATCGCCACCCCCGGCCTCACCCTGCGCGGCGCCGGAGCGGCCACCGAGATCACCCCCGGGGACGGCACCGAGAACGCCTGCGCCACCGCCGGGCACGGCGTCTGCGTGGTCGGCACCGAGCAGGCCCCGCTGCGCGGGGTCACCGTCGAGGCCCTCGCCGTCACCGGCTTCCGCAAGAACGGCATCGACGCCAGCGGCACCACCGGCCTGACCGTCCGCGCCACCTACGTCCACGACAACGCCCAGCAGGGCATCAGCCAGGAGATCTCGACCAAGGCCGCGATCGTCGGCAACCGCTCGGTCGACAACGGCCAGTCCGGCGTCTTCCTCGCCAACTACGCCTACCGCGAGGGCGGCGCGCCCGACACCGGGGGCACCCTCGTCGAGGGCAACGTGCTCACCGGGAACCGGGTCGGCGTGACCGTGCGCCGGCTGCGCGTGCTCACCGTCCAGGGCAACGAGATCAGCGGCAACTGCAGCGGTGTCTTCGTGGTCGGCGACGAGGGCGTGCCCCGCGCCGGGGACCTCGACGTCCGGAGGAACCGGGTGGTCGCCAACAACAAGTTCTGCGCGGCCAACCCGCGCCTCGGCGCCATCCAGGGCGCGGGCATCGTGCTGACCGGTACCGAGGACACCCGGGTGACCGACAACGAGGTCCGCGACAACGCCGGATCCACGGACTTCTCCGGCGGCATCGTCCTGTTCAAGAGCGTCGTCGGGATCCCCAACACCCGGGCCACCGTCACCGACAACCGGCTGAGCGGCAACGGCCCGGCCGACCTCGCCGACCGCGACACCGGCACCGACAACTCCTTCACCCGCAACACCTGCGCGGTCTCCGAGCCGTCCGGCCGCTGCTGACCCGCCCGTCGACACCCTGCTGACCCGCCCGTCGACCCGCCCGCCCGCCGAGACCCCGCCGAGCCCCCGACCGACAAGGACCAGCCCATGACCACCGCCCCCGTCAACCCCACCCCCCAGCCTGCGATGCGCCTGCGCGAACTCGTCTTCGGCGCCGCCTGCGCCGCCGCCGTCCGCGCCGCCGCCCGGCTCGGCGTCGCCGACGTGCTCGGCGACACCCCGACCACCGCCACCGAGCTCGCCGCGCAGCTCGACACCGAACCCCGCCAGCTGCGCCGCCTGCTGCGCGCGCTCACCTGCTACGGGATCTTCGCGGAGACCGGCGGCGACCGCTTCGAACACACCGAGATGTCCCGCCTGCTGCGCGACGACGCCCCCAACTCCCTTCGCCACATCGCCCTCTGGTGCACCGAGCCGTGGACCTGGGAGGCCTGGCCGAAGCTCGACGAGGCGGTGCGCTCCGGCCGCAACGTCTTCCCCGACCTGTTCGGCAAGGAGTTCTTCGACTACCTGCACAGCGACGCCGGCGACTCGGCGAAGGTCTTCGACAAGGCGATGACCACCTCCAGCCGGCAGTCCGCCCGGGACTTCGCCGAGTACCTGGACCTCACCGGCATCGACTCGGTCGCCGACATCGGCGGCGGCCAGGGCCACGTCCTCGCCAGCCTGCTGGAGAAGCACCCGGCCCTCCACGGCACCCTGCTCGACCTGCCCAAGGTGGTCGCCGGCGCCGACCCCCGCCTCCAGGACGGCGGCGCCTTCTCGGCCCGCGCCCGCCTCGTCCCCGGCGACTGCCGGGTGGAGATCCCGGTGCGCGCCGACCTCTACATCATCAAGAACATCCTGGAGTGGGACGACGACAGCACCCGCCGCACCCTCGCCAACGTGGTCGCCGTGGCCCGCCCCGGCGCCCGGGTCGTGGTGGTCGAGAACCTCGTCGACAACAGCCCCTCGATGCGCTTCACCACCGCGATGGACCTGATGCTGATGCTCAACGTCGGCGGCGCCAAGCACTCCGAGGAGAGCATGGTCCACCTCATGCAGGAGGCCGGCCTCGACGTCGCCGCCGTCCGCCCCGTCAACCCCTACCTCCACGCCTTCGAGTCCACCGTCCGCGGCTGACCCTCCTCCCGGAACCCCCGACCGGGGGCGGGGGCCCCCCCGGGGGGGGCGGGGGGCCCCGGGGGGTGGGGGGCGTGGTGGGGGGGAGCGGGGGGGGGGGGACACCCCCCATTTAACCGAGGGACCCCCCGGGGGGTTGGTGGTG
>NZ_JBHWIV010000002.1:51444-103723 GCF_042731675.1 Kitasatospora sp. NPDC059827
CCCGCATCGTCGCCCCCCGCCGGGGGCACCCCCCCCTCCCGCAACCCCCCAGGGCCGCTGCCCCCCCTGGGGGGGTCCCCGCGGCCGTCGGGGTGTTCAGGCCTTGTGGGAGGACTCCAGGTGGGCGAAGACCACCACGTTGTCCAGGTAGTCCCGGCGCTTCTTGTCGTAGGTGCCGCCGCAGGTGATCAGGCGGAGCTGGGCGTCCGGGGTCCTGCCGTAGACCTTCTGGTCGGGGAAGGCGTTCTTGGCGAAGGTCTCCACGTTGTCGACCGAGAAGACGGCGACGGTGCCGTCGGCGCGGCTCACCTCGACCTTGTTGCCGGGCAGCAGCAGGCTCAGCAGCAGGAAGACCGCCGGGCCCTTGGTGGTGTCGACGTGGCCGGCGACCACCGAGCTGCCGCGCTCGCCCGGGGTGACGCCGTCGCGGTACCAGCCGACCAGGTTCTTGTCGTCCGGCGGGGGTGCGTTGAGCTGTCCGGCCGGGCCCAGGGCGAGTTCGGTGAACGGGGCGTCGACGGCGATCTGCGGGATCCGCAGCCGGGTCGGCTTGGACCGCTTGAGCACCGGTGCGCCCGGCGCCGCGGCCGGGGCCGTGGCGCCGTCGGTGGCCGCCGCGGGGCCCGGGACGGCGGGGGCGGCAGCCGCCGGGGGAGCGGCTTGGCCGGCCGCCTGGTCCTCGGCGGTTCCGGTGTCCACCGAGTTGTAGATCAGCAGCAGGCCGACCGCTGCCGCGCCCATCCCGCCGCGCAGCAGCCTGGGCATTCCGGAGCCGGGACCGCCGGTCATCCGTGTCCTCCGCTCGAAGTGCTTCGTGGGGAGCCTGTTCCGCAACGGCCCGCCGCCCCCGTGCGCCCCGCCCGGGAGGGGGGAGCGCCCAGAGGCGGCGGTGGCGGACGTCAGACGGCTGCGGCGCCGGAGGTGCGACGGCCGCGGCGCAGCGCGATCGCACCGGCCCCGAGGCCGCCGAGCAGCAGCACCGCGCCGGAGGCGAGGCCGCCGCCGGACAGTGCCAGGCCGCCGCCGCCGGTGTGCACGCCGCCGTGCGGGGTGTGCTCCTCCTCCCGGCCGTCGGAGCCCTTGCCCTCGGAGCCCTTGTGCTCGCCGGAGCCCTTGCTGTCGGAGCCCTTGTGCTCGCCGGAGCTCTTGCCGTCGGAGCCCTTGCTGTCGGAACCCTTGTGTTCGCCGGAGCTCTTGTCGTCGTAGCCCTTCGAACTGTCGGAGCCGCCCTTCTCGGGCTGCTTCTCCTGCCAGGTGAGGTTCTTGCCCTGGTCCGAGGAGGAGCCGTCGGCGAAGGCCATGGGGGTGCCGACGGTGAGGACGGCGGCGACGGCCGCTCCGGCGAGCAGCGTGCGTGCAGAACGCATGAGGATGATCCTTCCGGCGCGTGGGTCGCGACCGCCGGCACGGTGCCGGTCAGGGGACTCGCGAACAAGTGGCGCCTGATCCACCGTCAACCACGGTGGGGCCGCCTGCCACCCGAGCGTGGCAGCGCCGGTACGGAGAGTGCGCCCTTCGGGTGGAGTCCGGGGCGTGTTCACCCGGGTGGCCCGGCGATCCGGGTGATTCGGATTCGAGGCGGGGTGGTAGTGGTGCGCGCACGTACGGGCCCGCCCCCGGCGTGGCGCGCGCATGGGCCCGCCCCCGGCGTGGTGCCGGGGGCGGGCCCAGAGCGGAGCGGGGACGCGGCTCAGCGGTCCCAGCGGTAGAACTCGCGCGCCATGGCGTCCTTCGGCTCGCGCCAGGTGGCCGGGTCGTAGGCCTGGACGAAGGCGGTCAGGCGGTCGCTGACGGTCCGGAACTCCGGGTGGCCGAGGACCTTGGCGACGGCTGGGCCCGGCGGGCGGTCGGCCTCGATCAGGTGCAGGTAGACGTCGCCGAACTGGAAGAGGCTGCGCCCGGTGACGCCGATCAGGTGCGGCAGTTCGCCGCGGTCGGAGTCGGCGAACACCTCGGCGATGTCCGGGGCGGCCTCGGGCTTCATCCGCGCGACGATCAGGGCGCGGTGGGCGCCGGTCACTGCTCGGCCGCCCGCTTCTCGACCTTCTCGCGGATCAGCTGCAGCTGGATCCGGGAGTTCTTGTTGATGTGGTTGACCATGCCGTCGTCGTCCACCGGCGCGGTGGGCTTCATCGCGAAGTCCTGGACCCAGCGCATCCGGGTGCCGGCCGGGACCTCGGCGTACTCCCAGCGGATCTGCATGAACTCGAACGGTCCGGGCTCGACCCGGCGGGCGTTGACCTCCAGCGACGACCGGTCGGTGGTGCGCTCGGAGACCCAGCTCCACACCTGGCCGTTCTCGTCCGGGTGCATGGTGAGCCGGAACTGCACCCGGTCGCCGTCGCGCTCCAGCACCTCGACCGAGGCGTACTCGCTGAAGAGGTCCGGCCAGTTCTCCAGGTCGTTGGTCATCTCCCAGACCAGGTCGAGCGGGGCGTTGATGACGATCTCGTTGTCGGTGTGTCCGGGCATCTCAGGCACCGGCCTTCGCGGCGAGGGAGGTGTTGACCAGCTCCAGGAACTCGGCCGGGGTCTTGGCGGACTCGGCGCCGGAGGTGACCTTGAGGCTGTGCCGGTTCTCCAACTCGCCGACGATGCCGAGGAGTCCGAGCGAGTCGACGCCGAAGTCGTCGAACTGCGCGCCCGGCTGCTCCAGGTCGTTCGGGGCGACGGTGACGCCGGCCCGGGCCTGGAGCAGGGCGGCCAGTTCGGGATAGCTGAGGGTGTTGCTCACGGGGTTCCCTTCGAGGAGGTCCAGTGGATCGGGGGTGCGGGGGTCAGGTCGGCTCCCCGCGGCGGAGCACCAGCGCGGAGTTGGAGCCCATCAGCCCGCGGCTGAGCACCAGCGCGGTGCGCAGTTCGGCCGGGCGGGCGCGGCCGGTCACCAGGGCGAGGTCGTGGCAGACCTCGGTGACGTTGGGGGTGGGCGGCAGCACGCCGTCCTCCATGGCGAGCACGGCGGCCGTGACGTCCAGCATCGGGGCGCCGCAGTAGGCCCGCCCGGTGCCGGCCTTGGGGGCGGTGACCGGGACGCGCTCGGCGGCCGGGCCGAGCGCGTCGACCAGCGCCAGGGCCTCGGCCCGGTCGGCGGCGGGGACGCCGAGCGCGTCCGCGAAGACCACGTCGATCTCCTCGGGCGCGATCCGGGCCTCGTCCAGCGCGATCCGGATCGCCGCGGCCAGTCCCTCCCGGGACTGCTCCCAGCGGGAGGCCCCGGTGAAGGTGGCGCCGTGTCCGGCCAGGTGGGCCCGGACGGCGGCGCCGCGCCGGCGGGCCGCTGACTCGTCCTCCAGCAGCAGCATCGCGCCGCCCTCGGCGGGGGCGAAGCCGCAGGCCTGCGCGGTGAACGGCAGGTAGGCGGCCTCCGGCCGGTCGGCCAGGCTCAGCTCGGGGTAGCCGAGTTGGCAGACCATGGAGTACGGCGCGAGCGGGGCCTCGGCGGCGCCGACCACCACGGCGTCGGTGCCGCGCTCGACCGAGCGGGCGGCGTGCGCGAGCGCGTCCAGGCCGCCGGCCTCGTCGCTGGCGACCACCCCGCACGGGCCCTTGTAGCCGCCGCGGATCGAGATCTGGCCGGTGCTGGCCGCGTAGAACCAGGCGATGGACTGGTACGGGCCGACGAACCGCGGCCCCTGGCCCCAGAGTTGCTGGAGCTCGCGCTGGCCGAACTCGCCGCCGCCGGAGCCGGCCGCGGTCACCACGCCGACCGCGAAGGGCCGTTCGGGATCGGGCCGGAACCCCGCGTCGGCCACCGCCAGGTCGGCGGCGGCCATCGCGTAGTGGGTGAAGCGGTCGGTCTGCACGAGGTAGCGGCTGTCGATCACCGACTGCGGCTCGAACTCCCGCACCTCGCCCGCGACCCTGAGCGGCAGCTCGGTGCAGCCCTCGCGGGATATCCGGTCGAGGACGCTCACGCCCTGCCTGGTGGCCTTCCAGAAGGCGTCGGCCCCGACACCGTTCGGCGCCACCACGCCGAGACCGGTGACGACCGCCCGGCGGCCCTGCTGACGTGACGTCATGGAACTCACCCCGTTCTGTTGAGCACGACGGCGGACTGGAATCCGCCGAATCCGCTGCCGACCGAGAGGATGTGGCTCAGCGGCAGCTCGCGCGCGGTGCGCGGCACGTAGTCGAGGTCGCACTCCGGGTCCGGAGTCTCGTAGTTGGCGGTCGGCGGCACCACGCCGTGGGCCAGTGCCAGGGTGCAGGCGACCACCTCGATCGCGCCGATCGCGCCCAGCGAGTGCCCGACCATCGACTTGATCGAACTCATCGGCGTCTCGAAGGCGTGGCCGCCCAGCGAGCGCTTGACCGCGGCGGTCTCGTGCCGGTCGTTCTGCTTGGTGCCCGAGCCGTGCGCGTTGACGTAGTCGACGTCGCCGCGGTCGACCTTGGCGTGGTCGAGCGCGTGGTCGATCGCCCGTGACATCTCCAGCCCCTCCGTGGTGAGGCCGGTCATGTGGTAGGCGTTGCCGAAGGTGGCGAAGCCGCCGATCTCGCCGTAGATCCGGGCGCCGCGGCGGCGGGCGTGCTCCAGCTCCTCCAGCACCAGGACGGCGCCGCCCTCGCCGAGGACGAAGCCGTCCCGGTGGGCGTCGAAGGGGCGGGAGGCGTGCTCCGGGTCGTCGTTGCGCTCGCTGGTGGCCTTGATGGCGTCGAAGCAGGCGACGGTGATCGGCGAGATCGGGGAGTCGGAGGCGCCGGCGACGCAGATGTCGGCGCGTCCCTCCTCGACCGCCTGGAAGCCGTAGCCGATCGCGTCCAGGCCGGAGGTGCAACCGGTGGAGACGGTCTGCACCGGGCCGTGCGCGCCGACCCGCTCGGCCACCGCGGAGGCCAGCGTGCTGGGCGCGAAGGCCCGGTGCAGGTGGGGCTCGGCGTGCCGGTGGTCCACGTCCCAGCGCGCGCCGGAGGCGCTGACCAGGGCGTAGTCGTGCTCCAGCCGGGTGGTGCCGCCGACGGCGGTGCCGAGCGAGACGGCGATCCGCCACGGGTCCTCGGCGGCCAGGTCCAGCCCGGCGTCGGCGACCGCCTCGGCGGCCGCGACCATCGCGAACTGCACGTAGCGGTCGGCCCGTCGGACCTCCTCGGGGCTCAGCCCGTGGGCGGCCGGGTCGAAGTCGCACTCGGCCGCGATCCGGGAGCGGAACCCGGCCGGGTCGAACAGGGTGATGCCCCGGGTGGCGGTGCGGCCGGCCGTCAGGAGGTCCCAGAAGGCGGGGATCCCGATCCCTCCGGGCGCGACCACGCCGATCCCCGTGACGGCGACCCGCCGTGTCACGAGGCCACCTTGGCGTGTTCCGGGGGGCCGGCGGGGGCGGACTCCCCGGCGCCGGCGGCCTCCTCGGTGCTCACGTGGCCCAGGTCGGGGCGCGGCGCGAGCGGGCCGCAGTGGAAGACCATCCGGGCCTCGGTGTCGCCGACGTTGCGGAAGCGGTGGCGCATGTTGATCGGGATCATCAGGCCCTGGTCGGGCTTGAGCGGCCGGGTCTCCCCGTCCAGGTCGACCTCCAGGTCGCCGGAGACGACGAACACGAACTCCTCGGAGTACGGGTGGTAGTGCTCGTTGATCCGCTCGCCGGGCGCGATGATGGCCAGGCCCATGAAGCCGCTGGTCGCCCCGCAGCTGGGCGGGGTGAGCATGGTGCGCAACAGGGCGCCGTGGCGGCGGTTCTCCGGGGCCTCGTCGACGTTGATGATCGGCGGGAACTGCGTGGTCATGATGGCTTTCCTCCGGGAGGGCTGGCCGGGTGTCAGTCGTTCTGCGAGCTGCGGTCGGTGACCGGGCTCATGGCGCGGGCGGCGAGGAACGCGCCCAGGCCCGCGGCGGTGCGCAGGTCCCCGGCGGGGCCGAGGTCGAGCAGGGCGGCCAGTTCGGCGGCCTCCTGGTCGCCGGCCACACCGAGCGCGGCGGCGGCCTCGGCCTCGGCCGGCACCCGGAGGTCGACCAGGCGCACCACGGTGTCCTCGCGCTGGAAGACGATGGCCGCGGCGACCGGGCCGGTCGGGTCGGCGGTGGCGAGGTTGTCGTGGTCGAAGAGCAGCTCGGCGACGGCCGGCCCCCGGCCCGGGCGCACCGGGTAGAGCACGGCGTGCCGGTGCAGCCGCCCGGAGGAGGGGGAGCTGGCGATCGCCTGGTGCCGGGCGGGCAGCGCGGCCTTGGCGAAGAAGGCCCGGGCGGACTGCGGGTCGCCCAGCTGCCGGGCCTCCTCCAGGTACGGGTTGAGCTCCTCCTCGACCGCCCGCACCTCGGGCTGCATCGCCACGTGGCGCAGCGCGTCGCCGAGGTTGCCGACCACCTCGACCGCGCGCACCACCCGGTTGCCGTGCATGAACAGCGAGGTGCGGCGCAGCCGGGTGTGCTCGTCCACCTCGGCCCGGGGCGAGGTGTAGCCGGACAGGATCCGGGCCACCTCGGCCTCGCTGCCGGGCTTGACGGTGAAGGTCAGCGCGTGGCGCACCACGCCGTCCGGGCCCGGGTCGGCCCGCGGCGGGCCGACGTGCCCGGCGGGCTCGCTGCGCGGCAGGCCGGGCGGCACCTCCATCGGGGCCCTGGTGCCGGTGGACCCGGCCGCCGAGGTCTCGCGCAGCACCGCGTAGCGCAGCGAGCGGAAGTTGTCGCTGACGCAGCCGTGCATCGGCTTGACCATCTCGCGGTGGGCGGGGCTGTCCACCCACTGCAGGAAGGTCTCCTGGTCCCGCCACTCGCTGGTGATCAGCCACTGGCGGGGGTCGTTGATGGACTGGCACAGCTGGTCGCTGACATGGCCGGGCACCGAGGCCACCTGGTGGCGCAGTTGCTCGTAGACGTCGAGGAAACGCTGCTGGGCGCCGTCCTGGATCTCCAGCATCAGCACCACCCTCAGCCGGGTGTCGGATTCCTCGTGCTGCTTCGGCTGCGGTTCGGACAGAGTCGTCATGATCCACTTTCTGCTCTTGGCCGCACGCGGCGGGCCGTGGCGGCCGCGTCCGGCGGGTGCTCCCGGCTGGGGGAGGGCGGTGCGGTGGCGGTCGGCCCGGGGCGCTCGGCGCCAGGCCTGAGGTCGATCGTGAGCGGCCGACCGGGCGCGGCGCGAGATTTGCGGGCCATCCGGGCGAAGGGGCGGCACAGGCCCCCTCGGGCGGGGGATGGAAGAGCGGGGCCCCGGCTGAGCGGGCCCGTCCAGGGCGGCGCCGAGTCCAGTCGCCGGGCCGCGGAATCCCCTTACAGGGTGGAGCAATTGATGAATCCGAAGGTGGACGAACGGGTGCCGGTCCTGATCGTGGGCGGCTCCCTGGTCGGGCTGTCGGCCTCGCTGTTCCTCGGTCGGCTGGGTGTCCGGCACCTGCTGGTCGAGAAGCACGCCGACACCTCGCACCACCCGCGCGGGCGCGGCAACAACGTCCGCACGATGGAGCTGTACCGGGTGGCCGGGATCGAGCCGGCGATCCGTGAGGCGGCCTCGGTACTGGCCCCGAACCACGGCATCCTGCAAGCGCCCTCGCTGACCGGCGAGGAGCAGGAGTGGCTGTTCCGGGAGATCGACCCGGGCGGGCGGCTGGCCCGGTTCAGCCCCAGCTCCTGGTGCCTGTGCAGTCAGAACGACCTGGAGCCGGTGCTGCTGCGGTCGGCCCGCGACCTCGGCGCGGACCTGCGGTTCAGCACCGAGCTGATGTCCTTCGAGCAGGACGCCGACGGCGTCACCTCGGTGCTGCGCAGCCGGGAGACCGGCGAGGAGCGGGTGGTGCGCTCGGAGTACCTGATCGCCGCGGACGGCCCGCGCAGCCCGGTCCGGACCGGCCTGGGCATCGGCCGGACCGGCAAGGGCGAGCTGTTCCACAACGTCAGCATCACCTTCCGGGCCAAGCGGCTGGCCGACGTGGTCGGCGACCGGCACTTCATCGCGTGCTACCTGACCAACCCGGAGGCGGACGGCGCGCTGCTGCCGGTGGACAACCAGTCCGAGTGGGTCTTCCACGCGCCCTGGCACCCCGAGCACGGCGAGCCCCTGGAGGCCTTCACCGACGAGCGCTGCGAACGGCACATCCGCACCGCCGTCGGCCTGCCCGAGCTGGACGTCGAGGTGACCGGCAAGGCGCCCTGGCACGCCGCCGAACGGGTCGCCGAGCGGTACGGCGTCGGCCGGGTCCTGCTCGCCGGGGACTCCGCCCACGAGATGTCCCCGACCGGCGCGTTCGGCTCCAACACCGGCATCCAGGACGCCCACAACCTGGCCTGGAAGCTGGCCGCGGTGCTCTGCGGCTGGGCCGGGCCCGGCCTGCTGGAGACGTACGGGCAGGAGCGCCGCCCGGTCGCCGAGGTCACCGGCGAGCGCGCCTCGGCCCGCTCCGCCGAGCACAGCCACCCCGGCTACGCGGTCGTCCCCGGCGTCGGGCGGCAGGCCGGGGTGCTGTCGGTGGCGCTGGGCTACCGCTACCCGCGGGGCGCGGTGGTCGGCACCGACCCGCGGGGCGCGGTCGTCCCGGAGCAGTTCGAGTCGTCGGGCGAGCCGGGCAGCCGGGCCCCGCACCAGTGGCTGCTGTGCGCGGGCGTGCGGCTGTCCACGCTGGACCTGTACGAGCAGGCGATGGTGCTGCTCACCGACCCCGAGGGCGCGGCCTGGCAGCAGGGCGCCCGGCGGGCGGCGGACCGGCTGGCCGTCCCGCTGGACGCCTACCGGATCGGCGACGGCGCCGAGGACGACCTGGCGCCGGAGCCGGGCAGCGACTTCGCCGCCCTGCACGGGGTGGGCCCGGGCGGTGCGCTGCTGGTGCGCCCGGACGGTTTCGTCGCCTGGCGCTCGCCGGGCCCGGTCGAGGATCCGGAGGCCGAGGTGGAGGCCGCGCTGCGGGCGGTGCTGGACCTCTGACGCACGCGGACGGGCCCGCCGGTCGTCACGCCCGGCGGGCCCGTCCTGTCAGGTCCCGGGTGTCAGGTCCCGGGTGTCATGGGTCAGGAGTCTCGGGGGTCACAGGGGGTGCTCAGGCGGTCAGTGACCGCCCGCGTCGACCACCTCGACGTCGGCCACCTCCCGCTCGATCTCCTCGGCGGGCAGCGCCACCCGGATCGCCCAGTAGTAGATCGCCAGCGCGAACACCGAGACCAGCGCCATGTCGTACCAGAGCGGGATCAGGCCGGTGCCGTTGCCGAAGCCGCCCTGCCAGGAGATCAGGCCGAGGCCCAGCAGGTAGACCGGCAGCCACTGGGCGGCCTTCCAGTTGAGCCGCGGCGCGTTGGGCAGGCGGTTCTTGATCGCGTACGCCGCGTAGCCGCCGAGCAGGGCGTAGCCGAGCACGATGGCGATGCCCAGGCGGGACAGGGTCTGCCAGCCGGCCCAGTAGATGATCAGGCTGGCGACCACGAAGGAGACCGGGGAGATCACGCCGCCCAGCGGCAGCCGGTAGGAACGCTCGCGGTCGGGCAGCCGGCGGCGCAGGGCGCCGAAGGCCAGCGGGGCGCCGGCGTACATCAGCACGCTGGCGGAGGTGATGAAGCCGACCAGCTGCTGCCAGCTCGGGAAGGGCAGGAAGCAGATCACGCCGGTCACGAAGGACAGGATCAGGCCGAACCACGGCACGCCGTTCCGGTCCAGCTGCTCGAACTTCTGCGGCGCGTAGCCGTTGCGGCTCAGGCCGTAGGAGATGCGCGAGGTGGAGGTGGTGTAGATCAGGCCGGTGCCGGCGGGGGAGATCACCGCGTCGACCTTGAGCACGTAGTACAGCCAGCCGATGCCGACCAGGGTGGCCAGGCCGGCGAACGGGCCGTCGATGCCGGGGAAGTCCAGCTTCGCCCAGCCGTTGGCGAAGGCGGTGACCGGCAGTGCGCCGATGAAGACGACCTGCAGCAGGGTGTAGATCAGGGTGCCGATGGCGACCGAGCCGAGCACGGCGCGGGGGATGTCGCGCTTGGGGTTGCGGCTCTCACCGGCGATCTGGATGGCCTGCTCGAAGCCGAGCAGGGCGAAGATGATGCCGCTGGTGCTGATCGCGGCGAGCACGCCCTTGGCGCCGAACGGGGCGAATCCGTGCGAGGTGAAGTTGGAGGCGTGGAAGCTGGTGATCGCCAGCATGAAGATCGTGAGCAGAGGAACGAAGATCTTCAACCAGGTGGCGATGCTGTTGGTCCGGGCGAGGACCTTCACGCCGAGGAAATTGACCGCGACGAACACCGCCATCAGCATGGTCGCGACAATGAATCCGCTGGTGGTCAGGGTGCCGTTGGCGTGCTGCAGTCCGCTGGCCCAGGGCACGTCCTTGGCGTAGCCGATCATGGCCTCGACCTCGATCGGTGCCACGGTGGCCGCCTGGAGCCAGGAGAACCAGCCGAAGGACATGCCGGCCAGGCCGCCGAAGGCGTAGTGCGGGTAGCGCGCGGTGCCGCCCGAGACCGGGAAGAGCCCGCCGAGCTCGGCGTGCACGAGCGCGAGCAGCACGATTCCGACGGCGCCGATGCCCCAGGAGATGACGGCCGCCGGTCCGGCGGCGGTGACGGCGCTCTTCGCGCCGAAGAGCCAGCCGGAGCCGATGATCGAGCCGACCGAGGCCCACATGAGGCCGATGAGTCCGACGTGGCGCTTGAGCGACCGGTGTGCGGTCCCGGTGGTGCCGGAGCTCTGGCCGGGCGGCGAGATCTGGTTGAGGGAAGCCATGGATGATCTCTCTGTGTGTGGGGGCTCCGGGGTGGGCGGAGCGCGGAGAGTTGCCACACAGTAGGGCTATTCATAGACCTCTGCACAGATTCCATTGCTGAATGTTTACTTTCTTTGCCAGATATCCGTGCAGGTAGGGGGCCGTCTGTTCATGGGCGTGTTACGTGACTCGCGAGTAGGTTCAGTATTTGAGCGGCAATTGAGCTTCGCCGTCCGGTCCGGCAATATGGATCACCCCACTCGTTTATGGGAATGACGTGAATCGCATAGCCATGCCGCCGCGGGCGCGGCGTAGGCTGGTTGCGTGCGTTTCGTGATCCTGCCGCCGCCGGTCCGCTAGCGGGCGGCGCACCGATCGGACCCGGCCGGGAGGCAGCGCCCCCGGCGCCGGGGCGATGACCGCCGCCCGCGTACCCCGCGGACCCGAACCGGCGAGCCATCGTGGAGTACCGACGCATGACCTCCTGCACCGCCGTGCCGTTCCGGCACGGCCTGTTGTCCATTTCCGCCGCCGCCGTCGCCTGGGGGGCGGGCGGAGCCGTGGCCGCGCTGCTGATGCGCACCAGCGGGCTCGGCCCGGTGGCCGTCTCCTGCTGGCGCTTCGGCGTCGCGGCGCTCTGTCTGGCACTGCTTCCCTCGGGGGCCGGGCGGGCCTCCGGCGGCGGGCGCGGCTCCGCCGTGCTGACCGGCCTCGGGCTGGCCGTCAGCCAGTGCGCCTACTTCGCCTCCGTGCACTGCGCGGGGCTGGGACTGGGCACCCTGGTCACCATCGGGGCGGGGCCGGTGCTCACCGGCCTCGGCGGGCACCTGCTGCTCGGCGAACGCCTCACCGGGCGGGCGGTGGCCGCCGTCGCGCTCGCCCTCGGCGGGCTGGCCCTGCTGGTGGCGTCCCCGGCCGCCGGGCCCCGGCCGGTGCTGGGCGTCGGCCTGGCGGTGGTCGCGGGCGCGGGCCAGAGCGGACTGACCCTGTGGGCCCGGGCCGGCGGGTCGGCCCGGGCCGACCGGGGCGCCTTCGTCACCGGCCTGCTCTGCCTGCTGCCGTTCGCGGCGTTCCAGGGCGTGCTGCCCAGTACCGGGCAGCCGGCGCTGACCGGGGGAGCGCTGCTGTTCCTCGGGACGGTGCCCACGCTGCTCGCCTACCGGTGGTACTTCTCCGGGCTGACGGCCGTCCCGGGCACCACCGCCTCGGTGCTGGTGCTGCTGGAGCCGGCCACGGCGGCGGTGATCGGCGTGCTGTTCCTCGGCGAGCCGGTCACCGCGGGCCTGGTGGCCGGTTCGGCACTGCTGCTGGCCGCGATCGCGGCCCTGGCCCGCGGGTAGCGGGCGGCGCGGGCGGCGTGGCGCGGCGGCGTGCACCCGGGCGGGCGAGCTGTGGTCGCCGGGGGCGCGCCGCCGTGCTGTCGTGGGCCGCATGATGACCTCACGCGCGGCCCGGGTGGCCGTCACGACCGCGACCGCCGTCCTGCTCGCCGCCGGGGCCGCGGCCCCCACCGCCTCGGCGGCGGGGGCCGCCCGGCGCGACGTCACCGCCGCCACCTGCCGGGCCGCGGGCGGGCACGTCGAGGGCAGCGGCTACTGCGTGGACGCCGGTGGGGTGGACGCCTGGGGGGCGGAGATCGACGGCCAGGCGGTCAACCCGAACCCGCGCCCCGGGTTCGAGTGACACGGCCGGTTCACGGCACCGGCCGGAGCGTCACCGGCGCCGGGGTCAGCGCCCGCAGCACCAGGTCGATCCTGACCTTGGCGGCGCCGGCCCGGTGCAGGGCGGCGGCGACCGCCCGCAGCTCCTCGGGCCCCGTGCAGGCGAGCCGCAGCTCCAGGTCGGCGTCCCCGGCGAGCGCGAGGCCGCTCTGGACCGCCGGGAACTCCGCCGCGAGCCGGTCGAAGTCCAGCGGCACCGGCCCGTGGCTGATCCGGGCGATGGCGTGCAGCGCCCGGGCCTGCTCCGGACGGCCCGGAGCGGGTTCGAAGCCGTCCGGGACGAGCTGTAGCGGGGCCGTCACCGGTGCTGGAGGCGGGCGGTCGGGGTCGCGGTCGGGGCCGTGCCGGGGGCGGCCCCGACGGTGGCGGGGGTGGTGACCGGCGGGGCGACCAGCCCCGGGTCGAGCACCAGGGTGTCGACGCCGAGCGGCCGGGTGAGGTTGCGCAGCGCGGCCTCGCCGAGTTCGGTCCAGGCCTGGTCCGGTCCCAGGAGGGCGGCGAGGGCCTCGGGGCTGGAGAAGCCGACGGCGCAGCGGACGCCGTTGCGCATGCGGAAGAGGCGGAGGGCGGCGGTGCTTCCGGTGCCGGTGGTGGTGACCGGAACGTGCCAGACGACGCAGGCCATGCGGATGCTCCCGAGTGGGGTGGTGGTGGCTGCCGGAACTGCTCGTCCCGACGCTAGGCCGGGTCCTGCCGGACCGCGCCGGTCCTGACGCAGCGTTGACCGAATGGGGTGGTGCGTTGACGCACTCCTGACACCCGGCTCACCCGATTGGACTACACCAGTCCCGCGTCGGCCCGAACTCGGCCCGAACGGTGTCGTACAACCGCCCCAACCCCGCCCGTCCCGTACGGCTCCGGAGCGCTCCGCTTGCCGTGCGCCGCGCACCGGACCACGGTGGATCCGGCCGCCGGTCGCGCCCCGCGCGGGCTCCCGGATCCGACCGGCGCGCGCTCCGGGGCGGGGGGAGGTGGAGAGTGGGGCCCGGGACGAGATATCTTGACGTCAAGACGTTGGAGACGTGAAGCGGAGTTTCGATGACTGACTCGACCATCATCTATACGCACACCGACGAGGCTCCGGCCCTGGCGACCTACTCGTTCCTGCCGGTGGTCCAGGCGTACGCCTCGACGGCGGGCGTCCGGGTGGAGACCCGTGACATCTCCCTGGCCGGGCGGATCATCGCCAGCTTCCCGGAGCGTCTGACCGAGGCCCAGCGGATCGGCGACGCCCTGGCCGAGCTCGGCGAGCTCGCCAAGACCCCGAGCGCCAACATCATCAAGCTGCCGAACATCTCGGCCTCGGTGCCGCAGCTCAAGGCCGCCGTCGCCGAGCTCCAGGCCCAGGGCTACGCCCTGCCGGACTACCCGGACGAGCCGCGCACGGCCGAGGACGAGGACGTCCGCGCCCGCTACGACAAGGTCAAGGGCAGCGCCGTCAACCCGGTCCTGCGCGAGGGCAACTCGGACCGCCGGGCCCCGCAGTCGGTCAAGAACTACGCCAAGACCCACCCGCACCGGATGGGCGCCTGGAGCTCCGACTCCAAGACCAACGTCGCCACCATGGGCGAGAACGACTTCCGCTCCACCGAGAAGTCCGCCGTGATCGCCGCCGACGGCGCCCTGCGCATCGAGCTGGTCGGCCAGGACGGCGCCACCACCGTGCTGCGCGAGAAGGTCCCGGTGCTGGCCGGCGAGGTCGTCGACGCCTCGGTGATGCGCGCCGCCGCCCTGAACGACTTCCTGGCCGCCCAGGTCGCCCGGGCCAAGGCCGAGGGCGTGCTGTTCTCGGTGCACCTCAAGGCCACCATGATGAAGGTCTCCGACCCGATCGTCTTCGGCCACGTCGTCCGCGCCTTCTTCCCGCAGACCTTCGCCCGCTTCGGCGACGCGCTGGCCGCGGCCGGCCTGAACCCGAACAACGGCCTCGGCGGCATCCTGGCCGGCCTGGACGCGCTGGAGAACGGCGCCGAGATCAAGGCCTCCTTCGAGGCCGAGCTGGCCGAGGGCCCGGCCCTGGCCATGGTCGACTCCGACAAGGGCATCACCAACCTGCACGTGCCGAGCGACGTCATCGTCGACGCCTCGATGCCGGCCATGATCCGCACCTCCGGCCACATGTGGGGCCCGGACGGCCAGGAGGCCGACACCCTCGCGGTGCTGCCGGACAGCAGCTACGCCGGCGTGTACCAGGCCGTCCTCGACGACTGCCGCGCCCACGGCGCCCTGGACCCGGCCACCATCGGCTCGGTCCCGAACGTCGGCCTGATGGCCCAGAAGGCCGAGGAGTACGGCTCCCACGACAAGACCTTCGAGATCGCGGCCGCCGGCACCGTCCGCCTGGTCGACGCCGAGGGCAACGTGGTGCTGGAGCAGGCCGTCCAGCCCGGCGACATCTTCCGCGCCTGCCAGACCAAGGACCTGCCGATCCAGGACTGGGTCAAGCTGGCCGTCACCCGCGCCCGCGCCACCGGCGACCCGGCCGTGTTCTGGCTGGACGCCGAGCGCGCCCACGACGCCGTGCTGATCGAGAAGGTCAAGGCGTACCTGCCGCAGCACGACACCACCGGCCTGCAGATCGAGATCAAGTCCCCGGTCGAGGCCACCAAGTTCTCGCTGGAGCGCATCCGCCGCGGCGAGAACACCATCTCGGTCACCGGCAACGTCCTGCGCGACTACCTGACCGACCTGTTCCCGATCCTGGAGCTGGGCACCAGCGCCAAGATGCTGTCGGTCGTCCCGCTGATGGCGGGCGGCGGCCTGTTCGAGACCGGCGCCGGCGGCTCCGCCCCGAAGCACGTCCAGCAGCTGGTCAAGGAGAACTACCTGCGCTGGGACAGCCTGGGCGAGTTCTTCGCGCTGGCCGCCAGCTTCGAGCACCTGGCCTCCACCACGGACAACGCCCGCGCCCAGGTGCTGGCCGACACCCTGGACCGCGCCACCGGCACCTTCCTCAACGAGGACAAGTCGCCGAGCCGCCGCCTCGGTGGCATCGACAACCGCGGCAGCCACTTCTACCTGGCCATGTACTGGGCCCAGGAGCTGGCCAAGCAGACCGCCGACGCCGAGCTGGCCCAGGCCTTCGACGCGCTGGCCAAGGCGCTGACCGAGCAGGAGAAGGCCATCGTGGACGAGCTGATCGCCGTCCAGGGCTCGGCCGTCGACCTCGGTGGCTACTACCAGCCGGACCCGGCCAAGGCCGCGGCCGTGATGCGCCCGTCGAAGACCTTCAACGAGGCGATCGCCAACCTCGGCTGACACCCTTCGGGTTGACGCACCGGGAGGCCCCCGGGACCGCTGCGGCGGTCCCGGGGGCCTCCTCGCGTCTCCGCCGGGCCCGCCGGGCCGCCGGACCGGGCGGCGGGCGCCCGTGGCCGTTCAGGCCAGGCCGAGCACCACTCCCGCCCCGGTCAGCAGCAGGACGGCCGCGCCGTTGGCCCGCGGCAGGGCGAGCGCGGTGCCGACCGCCTCGCGCAGCAGCTGGTACGGGCCGTGGGCGAGCGGACCGTCCGCGCCGAGCACCCGCGCGGGGGCGCCGGCCCGGCGCGCGGCCAGGGCGGAGCGGACGGTGTGGAAGCCGCTGGTGATGACGGCGCAGCGGTAGCCGGGGTGCTCGGCGGCCATCAGGGTGGCGCTGAACCGCAGGTTCTCGGCGGTGTTCACGGCCCGCTCCTCGCGCCGGATCCGCTCGGCCGGGACGCCCCGGGCGACCAGGTAGCGGGCCATCGCGCCGGCCTCGGTGCAGTCCTCGTGCGGGCCCTTGCCGCCGGTCACCAGCAGCAGCGGCGCGTGCCCGGCGGCCTCCTCGGCGGCGAATCGTTCCAGCGCGGCGTCCAGCCGGGCCGCCAGGGTCGGCGCGGGCTCGCAGCCGTCCAGTGCGGCCCCCAGGACCACCAGGTAGTCGGCCCCGGCGGGCACCGGGCGGCGGCGCTGGAACAGCGCGCAGCCGAGGAAGCCGAGCAGCCAGAGCAGGACGTACCCGCCGAGCAGGACGGCGGGGAGGAACAGGGCGTGCATACCCCTCGAACGCGCCCGGGGGAACGACCGTTCCACGACATGACGGAGCCCACGTCCTCCGGGGGCGTGGGCTCCGGGGAGGGCGTGGGCTCCGGGTGTTCCGGGCGGGCCGGGTGGTCTGGGCGGGCCGGGTGCTGCGGGCGGGCCGGGGCTCAGCCGGCGTCGGCCGCCGGGGTGGCGGTGGGCGCGGCGGCCGGGGCGGCGGCCGGGCGCTGACCCCTCTTGTGCAGCGAGGCCAGGTAGGCGTTGTACGCCTCCAGCTCGGCGTCGCCGGTGCGCTCCTCGGAGCGGTCCCGGCGGCGGGCCTGCCGCTGCTCGGAGCCCATCCACTGGTAGACCAGCGCGATCAGCACGATCGCGGTCGGGATCTCGCCGAACGCCCAGGTGATGCCGCCGGCCAGCTTCTGGTCCTCCAGCAGGTCCGTCCCGGGTGGTGCGCTCTGGACGGTGAAGGTGGTCACCAGCGGGTGGCTGGCCATCATCACCGCCACGCCGAAGAAGGCGTGGAACGGCATCCCCATGAACAGCTCGATGATCCGCATCACGTGGCCGGGGCGGTGCGGGCCCGGGTCGACGCCCATGATCGGCCAGAAGAAGGCCAGACCGGTCATGAGGAAGTGCACCATCATGAAGATGTGCCCGAGGCGGTACTGCATCAGGAAGTCGAACGCGGGAGTGAAGTAGACCCCGTACAGGCTGGCGATGAACATCGGGATGGTGAAAGCCGGGTGCGAGATCACCCGGACGTACCGGCTGTGCAGCAGCGCCACCAGCAGCTCGCGCGGACCGCGCGGCCGGCCCTTGCCCGCCGGGCGCAGCGCACGCAGCGCCAGCGTGATCGGGGCACCGAGCAGCAGCAGGATCGGCGTCAGCATGGACAGCACCATGTGCTGGATCATGTGCGCGCTGAACAGCACCATGCCGTAGTCGTTCAGCCCGCTGCAGGTGACCAGCAGCAGGCTGGCGACGCCCGCGACCCAGCCGACGACCCGGCCGATCGGCCAGCGGTCGCCGCGCCGGTACAGCCGGACCACGCCGGTCAGGTACAGCGCCAGCGCGACCAGGCCGCCGAGCAGGAACACCCAGTCCGGGGACCAGGTCCAGACGTTGGAGAGGGTGAACGGGCCTAGTGGGGTCATCCCGCCGTGGTGGTGCATTCCTGACATTCCGTCGCCCATCGGCGGGTCCCGCTTTCCGTCATTGTGGTCCCCGCTGGGGGTCCGGTTCGCCCGTTTTGCTTGGCATACAGCCTAGGTGGGCCTTACCCCGGGCGTGCCGCCGCCCCCTCCGTACGGGTGGCCCGGCCAGTGGGCGGGGTGCTGGGTGGGGCGGTGGGCGGGGCGGTGTCGGGCGAGGGTTCGGGTGGGCCGCGCGTCGCTAGACTGACCGGCCGGTCGGCAGGGAGGAATCAGGCATGGCGGCGGCACAGCGGCCCGTGGTCGCGCTCACCGGGGCCACCGGGTTCATCGGATCGGCCGTACGGGAGGCCCTCGCGGCGCGCGGCGTGCCGGTGCGGGCCCTGGTGCGCGGGGAGCCCGTCGCGGACGGGCACACCGCCTGGGTGCCCGGCGACCTCGCCGACCGCTCCGCACTGGACGGGCTGTGCGCGGGCGCGGGGGTGCTGCTCCACCTCGCCTCCCGGGTCACCGGCGGCGAGGAGGAGTGCGCGGCCGTGAACGACCGGGGCACGGCGGCCCTGATGGCGGCGGCCACCCGGGCCGGGATCGGGCGGATCGTCCACCTGTCGACCACGGCGGTGTACGGCGGGGGCCCGCACACGGACCTCGGGGTCGGCGGGGCGCCGACCGCGCCGCTGTCGGCGGCCAGCCGCACCCGGCTGCTCGGGGAGGGGCACGCCCTGGCCGCCGGTGCCGCGGTGCTGCGCCCGGCCCTGGTCACCGGGACGGGCGACCGCTGGGTGGTGCCCGCGCTGGCCGAGCTGGCCCGCAGGGTCCCGGGCCGCTGGGCGGGCGGCGCGGCCCGGCTCTCCCTGGTGGACCGGACCGACCTGGCCCGGCTGATCACCGGGCTGGCCCTGGACGCCCCGGAGCGGGTGACGGGTGTCCACCACGCGGCCCACCCGGAACCGGTCCGCAGCGGCGAGCTGCTCGACGCCCTCGCCGGGCTCGGCCTGCTGCCCGCCCAGGACGGCCCGGCGCTGTCCTGGGCGCAGTGCCGCCGACGGCTCGCCGCCGCGCCGGGCCCGGTCTCCGAGCGCCAGTTCGCCATGGTCGCCCGCGACCACTGGTACCGCAGCGACGCGGTCTGGCGCCTCGCCGCCTGCCCGCCCGGCCCGGGCCCGCTGGCCCGCCTCGCCGGGGCGGCGCCCTGGTACCGGTCGGCGCTGGGGCTGTAGGGCGGGTCAGGGCTGTAGAGCGGGTCGGGGCCGCAGGAGTGCGTCAGGGCTGGAGGCGGCGGGCCCGGGCGTCCAGGAAGCGCTGCTCGGCGAGGCTCGCGGTGGCCTTGGCCGCGCGGCGGTAGTGGTCGTACGCGGCCGCCCGGTCGCCGGAGCGTTCCAGCAGGTGGGCCCGGACCGAGAGCAGCCGGTGGTGGTCGGCCAGGCGCCGGTCGGCGTCCAGGGTGGCGAGCAGGTCGAGGCCGGCCCGCGGGCCGTTCAGCTCGGCGAGGGCGACGGCGCGGTTGAGGGTGACCATCGGGTTGGGGGCGATCCGCTCCAGGATCAGGTAGAGCGCGTGCACCTGGGCCCAGTCGGTCCGGTCCGCGGTGGCGGCGTCGGCGTGGGTGGCGGCGATGGCGGCCTGCAGCTGGTACGGGCCCAGAGCGGGGCCGGCCAGGGCGGCCTTGGCGAGGGCGGTGCCCTCGTCGAGCAGCGGGCGGTCCCAGCTCGTGCGGTCCTGTTCGGCCAGCGGGACCAGGTCGCCGGTGGCGGTGGTGCGGGCCGCCCGGCGGGCGTGGGTGAGCAGCATCAGGGCGAGCAGCCCGGTCACCTCGGAGTCCTCGGGCAGCTGGGCGTGCACGATCCGGGCCAGCCGGACGGCCTCCTGGGCGAGGTCGGTGCGGTGCAGCTCACTGCCCGAGGAGGCGGTGTACCCCTCGTTGAAGATCAGGTAGAGCACGTGCAGGACGACCCGCAGCCGTTCCTCGCGCTCGGCGCCCTCGGGGAGGGCGAAGGAGCTGCCGGCGGCCCGGATCCGCTGCTTGGCCCGGCTGATCCGGGCCGCCATGGTGGCTTCCGGCACCAGGAAGGCGCGGGCGATCTCGGCGGTGGTCAGGCCGCCGACGGCGCGCAGGGTGAGCGCGGTCTGGGAGGCGGCGGTGAGCGCCGGGTGGCAGCACAGGAACAGCAGCACCAGGGTGTCGTCGGTGTCCGGCACGTCCTCGGGCGGCACCTCGGCGGCCGTGGTCGCGTGCTCGCGCTCGCGGCGGGCGTGGTCGCTGCGGATCCGGTCGACCAGCCGCCGGGAGGCGACCGTCACCAGCCAGCCGCGCGGGTTGTCCGGTACGCCCTCCTCGGGCCACTGCACGGCGGCGGCGAGGACGGCCTCCTGGACGGCGTCCTCGCAGCCCTCGAAGCGGTCGTACCGTCGTACCAAGGTGCCGAGGACCTGCGGCGTGAGTTCACGCAGCAGGCCCTCGAAGTCCGGTGCCGTCATGCCTCCAAGTGTCCGTCGGAGAACATCACCTGGCGCACCTCGACGCCCAGCCCCTCGATCGCCGCGTCCGGGATCCGCGCGGCCAGTTCGACGGCCCGCTCCTTGTCGTCGCAGTCGAGCAGGTAGAAGCCGCCCAGGAACTCCTTGGCCTCCAGGAACGGGCCGTCGGTCACCACCGGCCGGCCGTCCCGGACGGTGACCACGGCGGCCTGCGACGGGTCGACCAGCGCCTGGGTGAGGATCAGTTCGCCGGAGGCCTTCAACTCCTCGATGAACGCGCCGTGCCCGGCGCCGATCGCGGCCTTCTCCTCGTCGGTCAGCGCGTCCAGCACGGCCGGGTTGATGTGCAGGCTGATCAGGAACTTCATCGCGTCCTCCTCGTCGTGGGCGGGCCCGGTGCGGGGCCCTCGACCGTCCGGTCGGAGCCGGGGCCGCCGTCTTGACATCCCCGTCGGAGAAATCTCCCACGGGTTTCGTCGCCTCTCCCGGGTCTCTTCCCCTCCCTCGGGTCTCTTTCCGTCCCCCGGGTCTCTTTCCGTCCCCCAGTGCTCCGACGTCAAGAAGTCCCCGGCCGCTCCGACCGACCGGTGCGAGGGACCCGATGCGGGGAGCCCGCGACGAGAGACGACGAGGAGCACGTGATGAGAGCCGACCGGGCCCGGCTGGGGCTGGCCCTGCTGATGCTGCCGACCCTGGTGGTCGCGATGGACATGACGGCGCTGCTGCTCGCCCTGCCGAGGCTGAGCGCGGACCTGGGCGCCTCCGCCGTCGAACAGCTGTGGATCAGCGACGGCTACGGGCTGATGGTGGCCGGGCTGGTGATCACCATGGGCACGCTGGGCGACCGGATCGGCCGTCGACGCCTGTTGCTCATCGGCGCGGCGGCCTTCGCGGTGCTGTCGGTGGTCGCTGCCCTCGCGGTCGACCCGCTGATGCTGATCGTGGTCCGGGCCCTGCTGGGCGTGGCCGGGGCGACGCTGGCGCCGTCCACGCTGGCGCTGATCACCAACATGTTCCGGGACGACCGCGAGCGCGGGCGGGCCGTAGCCGTCTGGGCGACCTGCCAGTTCGCCGGCGGTGCGCTGGGGCCGGTGCTGGCCGGACTGCTGCTCCGGTCCTTCTGGTGGGGATCGGTGTTCCTGGCCGCCGTCCCGGCGATGGCGCTGCTGCTGGCCGCCGGGCCGTTCCTGCTGCCCGAGTTCCGCGGCGGGGCGGCCGGGCGGCCGGACCCGGCCGGGGTCGGGCTGTCGCTGGCGGCGGTGCTGCTGGTGCTGTACGGCGTCAAGCAGTTGCCGGTCGGGGGCGCGACCGGCGTCCCGGTGGCCGCCCTGCTGCTCGGCGCCGGCGTCGGCTACCTCTTCGTCCGACGTCAACGGGGGCTGGAGCAGCCGCTGTTGGACCTGGGGCTGCTGCGCAACCGGCCGTTCGCGGCGGTGCTGGTCTCGCTGGTGCTGGCCGGGACGGCGATGGCCGGCACCGGGCTGCTGGTCACCCAGTACCTGCAGAGCGTGCTGGGCCGCTCGCCGTTCGCCTCGGCCGTGCTGTTCGCGCCGATGGGCCTGGCGGTGGCGGCCGGAACCCTGGCCGCGCCGCGGCTGGTCGGCCGGGTGCGGCCGACCACCGCGATCGCCGGCGGACTGGCGCTCTCGGCGCTGGGCGCCCTGCTGCTGGTCGCCGTGGACGGGAACGCGGGCTCGCTGCCGCTGGTGATGACCGGCATCGCGGTGCTGGCGCTCGGCACCGGGCCGCTGTTCGCCCTGGGCACCGGGCTGGTCCTCGACTCGGTGCCGCCGGAGCGGGCGGGATCGGCGGCGGCGATGTCGGAGACCGGCAACTACTTCGGCGGCTCGCTCGGCTTCGCCGTGCTCGGCACCGTCGCCGCGGCGGTCTACCGCGACCGCACGGGCGGCGGCCCCGACTCGCCGGCCGCCGCGGTCGAGGCGGCCCGGCACCTGCCCGCCGAGCAGGGTGCCGCACTGCTGCGCGGCGCGCGCTCGGCGTTCACGGCCGGGCTGCACGTGAACGGGCTGATCGCCGCCGCACTGTTCGCCGGGCTCGCGTTGCTGGCCCTGGCGGTGCGGCCGACGGTGCGGCCGGCGGGGGGAGTGGCCGGGGAAAAGGTTGGCGAGGGGGCCGGGGAAAAGGTTGGCGAGGGGGCCGGGGAAAAGGTTGGCGAGGGGGCCGGGGAAACGGCCTCTACCCGGCCCGGGTGAACGGCCGGTGCGGGGGCGGCGGTGGTGTCCGCCGCTCCCCGGCGGGCGGTAATGATCATGGAGTGATCCTTGGTAGCGTCGGTCGCGGTGCCGCTCAACTGCGGCTCAGCACCATCGACATGAGAGAGCATCACATGGCCCCCAGGACCATCCGCCGTGCCGTCATCCCCGCCGCCGGGCTGGGCTCCCGCCTGCTGCCGCTGACCAAGGCCACCCCGAAGGAGATGCTGCCGGTCGGCGACAAGCCGGTGATCGAGCACACCGTGCGCGAGCTGATCGAGAGCGGCATCACCGACATCACCATCGTCGTCAACGGCGACAAGGGCCTGATCCAGGAGCACTTCCGCCCGAACCCGGTGCTGGTCGAGCAGCTGCGCCGGGACGGCAAGGCGGCGTTCGCGGACGCGGTCGAGGAGGTCGGGGAGCTGTCCCGCAAGGGGCACATCAGCTACCTCTACCAGCACGGCCCGTACGGCAACGGCACCCCGGTGCTCAACGCCGCCCGGCACTTCGGCGACGAGCCCTGCCTGGTGCTCTGGCCGGACGACGTGTTCGTCGCCGAGGTGCCCCGGGCGCAGCAGCTGATCCGGGCGTTCGAGCAGACCAACGCGCCGGTGCTGGCGCTGATGCCGATGGCGCCCGAGGACTCCTACCGCTACGGCGTCCCGGTGGTGAAGGAGGACCTCGGCGGCGGGTCGCTGCGGATCACCGGCCTGGTCGAGAAGCCCAAGCCGGCCGACGCCCCCTCCGGGTACGCCGCCATCGGCGGGTACGTCATCACCCCCGGCATCGTCGACGAACTGCGCGAACTCACCCGCCGCTGGCACGAGAAGCCCGAGGACGAGGTCTACCTGACCGACGCCATCAACGCCTACGCGGCCCGCCGTGCCGTGTACGGGCAGGTCATCGCCGGCACCTGGTACGACACCGGCAACCCCGCCGCCTACCTGCGGGCGCAGTTCGCGGCGGCCCTCGCCAACCCGGAGTACGGGCACGAACTGCGGCAGCTGGCGGCGGAGTTGGCCCCGGCCGAGTAGGCGGGCCGGGGCCGGGGCCGCTGTCGGTCAGCTCCGGTCGTGGTCCCCGGTGGCGCCGTCGGTGAGTTCGCGCAGGATGTCCAGGTGCCCGGCGTGCCGGGCGGTCTCGGTGGCCATGTGGATGAGCACCCAGCGCAGCGAGACCGTCCGGCCCGACCAGGAGGTGCCGGTGGACTCCAGGTCGAGCTCCTCGATCACCTCGTCGGCGGCGGCCCGGGCGCGGGCGTAGAAGGCCAGCACCTCCGCCGTCGACTCGTGCGGCTCGATCCGCATGTCGGAGCTCTCGTCCGCGTCGAGGTCGAACGGCAGCGGCCCGGTCTCCCGGCCGAAGGTCTCCCGGAACCAGCCGAGTTCGGCGCCGGCCAGGTGCTTGACCAGGCCCAGCAGGCTCGTCCCCGAGGGCGTCATCGGCCGCCGCACCTGCTCGTCGTCCAGGCCCTGGACCTTCCACACCACCACGTCCCGGTGCCGGTCCAGGGCCGTGTGCAGGCTTTCCTTCTCGCCGCCGGTGAACGGCACGGTCTTGATCATGCGCGGGACGCTAGCAGACCCCTCCGCTCCCCTCCCTCAGGGCCCGGGGACGAGGGTGTTCTCGTTGGTGCGGCCGGCGGCGTAGTCGTCGATGTTGCGGGCGGTGGCGTCGATGATCTGGCCGACGGCGGTGCGGGTGAAGTAGGCCTGGTGGCTGGTGACCAGGACCTGGGGGAAGGTGACGAGGCGGGCGAGGACGTCGTCGGTGATGCCCTGGACGGAGCGGTCGGTGAAGAAGACGCCGGTCTCCTCCTCGTAGACGTCCAGGCCGACGCCGGAGAGGCGTCCGGCGCGCAGGGTCTCGACCAGGGCGGCGCTGTCGACGAGGCCGCCGCGGCTGGAGTTGACGAGGATGGCGTCGTCCTTCATCCGGGCCAGGGCGGCGGTGTCGATCAGGTGGTGGGTGGCCGGGAGCAGCGGGACGTGCAGGCTGATCAGGTCGGCGCGGGTGAGGAGTTCGGGCAACTCGGTGTAGCGCATGCCGAGTTCGCGGCAGGCCGGGTTCTCGGCGATGTCCCAGCCGAGGAGTTCGGTGCCGAAGCCGGCCGCGATCCGGGCGAAGCACTCGCCGATCTTGCCGGTGCCGATCACGCCGACGGTCATGCCGTGGACGTCCCGGCCGAGCAGGCCGTGGAGGCGGAAGTCGAACTCCCGGGTGCGGGTGGCGGCGCGGGTGAGGCGGCGGTTGACGGCGAGGGCGAGCGCCCAGGCGTGTTCGGCTACTGAGTACGGGCTGTAGTGGGAGACCCGGGCGACGGTGAGGCCGAGGTCGGCGGCGGCGTCGAGGTCGATGTTGTTGAAGCCGGTGGAGCGCTGGGCGATCAGCCGGGTGCCGCCGGCGGCGAGGACGGCCAGGGTGTCGGCGTCGAGGACGGCGTTGACGCTGCTGCTGACGGCGGGGTGGCCGGCGGCGAGCGGGGCGGTGTCGCGGTCGAGGAACACGTCCAGGCAGCGCAGTGCGTGCCGGCCGGCGAAGGCCCGTTCCAGCAGCGGCCGTTCGTCGGCCTGCACGCCGTACGCCAGGATCTCCATGCGACGTCCTTCCGGGGAGGGCTCCTGCGGCGCACGCTAACGGGGCGGTGGCCGGAACGCCCGCCGGGCGCACGGGAGCCCCCGGCGGCTGCCGGGGGCTCCGGAACGGGCGGGAGGGGCGGCGGTCAGAGGACCGTCTCGGCCTCCTGGTAGCGCTCCTGCGGGACGGTCTTGAGCTCGGCGACGGCCTCGGCCAGCGGCACCAGGTTGATGTTGGTGCCCTGGAGGGCGGTGATGTGCCCGAAGGCGCCCTTGTGGACGGCCTCGACGGCGTGCCAGCCGAAGCGGGTGGCGAGCACCCGGTCGTAGGCGGTGGGGGTGCCGCCGCGCTGGGTGTGGCCGAGGATGACCGGGCGGGCCTCCTTGCCGAGGCGGTGCTCCAGTTCGCGGGAGAGCTGGGTGGCGATCCCGGTGAAGCGCTCGTGGCCGTAGATGTCCTTGCTGCCCTCCTCCCAGTGCATGGTGCCGGGCTCGGGCTTGGCGCCCTCGGCGCAGACCACGATGGCGAACTTCTTCTGCCGGTCGAAGCGCTCGCGGACCACGGCGGTGAGCTTCTCGATGTGGAAGGGGCGCTCCGGGACGACGATGGCGTGCGCGCCGGCCGCCATGCCCGCGTTCAGCGCGATCCAGCCGGTGTGCCGGCCCATGACCTCGACGACCATGACCCGCTGGTGGGACTCGGCGGTGGTCTTCAACCGGTCCAGGGCCTCGGTGGCGACCGACACGGCGGTGTCGAAGCCGAAGGTCACGTCGGTGGCGGCGATGTCGTTGTCGATGGTCTTGGGCACGCCGACGATCGGCAGGCCGGCGTCGCTCATCAGCTTGGCGGCCTTGAGGGTGCCCTCGCCGCCGATCGGGATCACGGCGTCCAGGCCGAGGTCGGAGCAGTACTTCTTGGCCCGCTCGACGCCGTCCCGCAGGTGGCTCGGCTGCACCCGGGAGGACCCGAGGATGGTGCCGCCCTGGGCCAGGATGCCGCTCACCGAGTCGAGGGTCAGGGGGCGGTGGTGCCCTTCCAGGAAACCGCGCCAACCGTCCTCGAACCCGATGATCTCGTCGCCGTGGTCGACCACCCCCCGGTGGACCACGGAACGGATCACCGCGTTCAGGCCGGGGCAGTCACCGCCGCTGGTCAGCACTCCGATACGCATTAGCTTTGCAACTCCCGAGCAGAACCGAGGAACGGCCGGACTACAGGCTGGGACGACGAGCCGTCACCGCGACGAGGCCTTCCCCACCGGGGTGACGGGGAGGTTGCCTCGGGGTGAAGCACCGGCCGGATCCGGACAGAGCATCCGAAAACGGCCGTGAAGTCGAGCATACGACCCCTGGTCCGGCCGGGCAGGAGCCGACGCGGGAGCGGCGCCGTCGGCGCCCCCGCGCGGAATTGCAGCCTGCTGCCGAGGAGGGTGTGCAGCCGGCAGCCCCATTGTCGTACGTCCGGGGCCGCCCGTGGGCCGGATGACCGCATCGCGGGCACCCGGGCGGGGCGGCTCGGTCGTACGACGCGGGGTGCGTCGTGAGGGGTGGGTGACCACGCGGGTACCACGCGGGTACCACGTGGTCACTCCCCGGGCACTGCGTGGGTACTACGCGGGGCGCGCCGTGGCGGCGATGCGCTCGGCGCGCAGCGCGTCGTACCAGGTGGTGTCGGCCGGCGGCAGGGCGTTGACGTCCAGGGCCAGCCGGATCAGCATGTCGGCGACGGCGGGGTTGCGGGCCAGCACCGGGCCGTGCAGGTAGGTGCCGAAGACGGTGTCCCGCCAGGCGCCCTCGGTGCCGTCGCCGGTGCCGTTGCCGCGGCCGACGGTGACGTTCGCGAACGGCTGGACGCCCTGGCCGAGGTGGGTGACGCCCTGGTGGTTCTCGAAGCCGGTCAGCTGCGGCAGGCCGAGCCGCGGGTCCACGTCGGCGAGCACGTCGCCGACGCAGCGGGCGCCCTCGCCCCGGGTGGTCCAGACGTCCAGCAGGCCGAGGCCCGGCTCGCGCTCGCCGAGGTCGTTGACGAACTCGTGGCCCATGATCTGGAAGCCGGCGCAGACGCCGAAGATGATCGCGCCGTTCTCGGCGGCCCGCACCAGGCCGCTGTCGGCGCGCAGCCGCTCGGCGGCCAGTCGCTGCGGGCGGTCCTCGCCGCCGCCGATCAGGTAGATGTCCCCGCTGGTGGGGATCGCCTGGTCGGAGCGGACGTCGATCCGGGTCACGTTGAGATGGCGCTGGCGGGCCCGGCGCTCCACGACCAGGGCGTTGCCGCGGTCGCCGTAGGTGCTGAGCAGGTCCGGGTAGACCCAGACCACGCGCAGGCTGCTCTCACTCATCCTCGAAGGCCTTCCGTCACGAAAAGACTGGTGTGCGGGCGCGGCATCAGCCGGCCACGACCTTCCGCAGCTGCTGGAAGGCGGTGTAGTTGGCGATGGCCTCGATCCGGCCGGGCGGGGCCATCCGGACGGCCTGCTCCAGGGTGTCCACGACGTGGAACTGCAGCCCGGCGACCTCCAGGCGGACGGCCAGGTCCAGCTTGCGCTGGCCCATCACGAAGATCGGGTGCCCGGCGAGCCGCTCGTAGTCGACGTCCCACAGCCAGGAGGTGTCGGTGCCGTCGGCGTCGAGGGCGTTGACCGAGAGGATCACCGGGGCCGGCGGGCCGTCGATCAGCGAGAAGGTCTCCAGCCAGCCGGCCGGGTTCTTGGCGAGCAGCAGCCGGATGTCCCGGCCCTGGTACTGCACCACGTCGTAGCGGCCGGCCACGGCGGACACCGAGCGCATCCGCTCCAGGGCGACCTGCGGGGAGACGCCGAACACGGCGGCGACGGCGGCCGAGCTGGTGGCGTTGGCCAGGTTGGCCCGGCCGGGCAGCTGCAGCTGGATCGGCCAGGCGCCGCGCTGCGGGTCGATCACGTGGGTGCCCTGGAGCGCCCAGTGCGGGTTGGGGCGCCGGAAGCCGCAGTCCTGGCAGAACCAGTCGTCGCCGGGGCGCTGCATCACGCCGCCGCACGCGGGGCAGGACCAGGCGTCCTCCTTCCACGCCTGTCCGGCGGCCACCCAGACCACCTTCTTGCAGGAGGAGGCGGCCCAGGTCACCAGCGGGTCGTCGGCGTTGGCGATGACCACGGCCTCGGTGTCCTGGAGGCCCTCGCGCCACTTCTCCGCCATCATGCGGGTCTCGGCGGCGCGGTCGAGCTGGTCGCGGGAGAGGTTGAGCAGGGCGATCGCCTTGGGGTGGGTGTCGCGGGCGACCGTCGCCAGGTACTTCTCGTCGACCTCGATCACGCCGAAGCGGGCCTCCGTGCCACCGGCCAGGGCGGACGTGATGCCGGCCGGCATGTTGGCGCCCAGGGCGTTGGAGACCACCGGGCCGGCGGCGCGCAGCGCCTCGGCGATCAGGCGGGTGGTGGTGGTCTTGCCGTTGGTGGCGCTGACCAGGACGACGTCGAGGTGGTCGGCGAGGGTGGCGAGCAGGTCGGGGTCGAGCCTGAGGGCGACCTTGCCGCCGATCACCGAGCCGCTCCCGCGACCGGCCTTGCGGGACACGGCGGCGGCGACCTTGCCGGCCGTGACCGCGATCTTGGCGCGGGCCGGCAGCGAGGCGTCGCGTGCGCCTGTGGGCTCCGATTCGGTGCCTGCCATGCTCAGTGGTTCCTCCTTGCTGCGGCACCACCTGTCGGCCGGATAACGGGCCGTCGGGCGGCGGGGACGGGGCCAGCCTACCGACTCCGTAGCCCGGCCGGACGATCCGGACCCCATGCCGCCAGCTGCGACGCCGCTGCCGGGGCTGCTGACGGCCCGTCAAGGAGGGCGGTGTACGGAGGGACCCCTGCTGCGGGGAAGGACGCCGTGACGGCTGCCCCGGGTTCCCGGAGCAGCCGGTAAGGATGTCGTGAAGAAATGATCAGCGGCCCGGAACGGGTGCGGAGGCGGCGGCGGGCGCGGCTCCGGCGGCCAGGGTGGCGGTGATCACCAGGGTGCCGTCCTCGCAGTGGAAGTCCAGCGGCGCGGCCAGCCGGCGCATCGCGGCGATCAGCCCGGTGTTGGCGGCCTGGGTCACCGCGTACGCCGTGCCGATCCCGGCCGACCGGGCCACGGTGGTCAGCCGCCGGAGCAGCGCCAGGCCGAGCCCCTGCCGCTGCCAGGCGTCCTCGACCAGCACGGCCAGCTCCGCCTCGTCCTCGTCCCACATCAGGTGCCCGAGGGCGAGGACCTTCCCGTCGGGGGCCACCACCACCAGGCTGCGGCCGTGCCGGGGGTCCAGCAGGTGCTCCAGGTAGCGGTCGGCGTCGCGGACCGGCCCGTGGTAGCGCAGCCGCAGCGCGGCGGGGGAGCAGCGCTCGTGCATCGCCAGGGCCGCCGCCTTGTCGGCGGGGCCGGCCGGGCGCAGCAGCAGCTCGGTCCCGTCCGGCAGGGACAGCCGGGACACCTCCGCGGCCGGGGCGGCCGGAGCGGCGTGGCCGCGGGTCGGCCGGTGCGGGCCGCCGGGGTGCGCGGGCGGCCGGGTGGACTGGGCGTCGGGCGCTGCGCACCTGCGGTTCGACCTGCGGAAGGGCCGGTGCCAGAGCCGTTCGAGGCGGGTGCGGGGTGCCGTCATGGGTCCGACGCTACCGACGGCTCGCTTCCGGCCGGTTACGTGATCGTGAACGCACGAATGCCCGGCCGCGACCGGGCCCCCGCCGGGACGGATCCGGCACAGGTCCAGACCGGTGCCTCATGCGGTCGGGACGGCGGGCGGCCGACGGTGGAGTCCGTACCCGGCGCTCCTGGTGAGCAGGTCCGCCGGGGTCCGTACGTCCACGCACCGAAGGCTCTCCCATGCGCAACTCCGACCTCGCCGCCGCCACCACCGCCACCACCGGCGGCACCCCCGCCAACCCCGCCACCCGCCTCCCGCACGCCCGCCGGGCGCCCGTCGGCACCGCGCTGACCGGTCTGCTGGACCGGCAGGCCCGCACCCGGCCCGCGTCCCCGGCCGTCGTCGGCGAGCACGGCCACCTCACCTTCCTGGAGCTGTCCGAACGCGCCCGCGGGCTGGCCGCGCGGCTGCGCGCGCTGGGCGCGGGCGCGGGCCCGGACGACTGCGTGGGCCTGTACGTCGAGCCCTCGGTGGAGCTGGTCGCCGGGGCCTGGGGCGTCCTGTACGCCGGGGCCGGCTACCTGCCGCTGTCGCCCGAGTACCCGGAGGACCGGCTCCGCTACATGATCGAGGACAGCGGCACCCGGATCGTCCTCACCCAGGAGCACCTGCGCGAGCGGCTGGCCGGACTGCTGCCGGCCGGCACCGCGGTCCTCACCGTCGAGGAGGCGCCGCCTGCGCACGGGCAGCCCGAGGAGTGGGCGCAGCCGGAGTCGACGGCCTACGTGATCTACACCTCCGGCAGCACCGGCCGCCCCAAGGGCGTGCAGATCGAGCACCGGGCGGTGGTCTCCCAGCTGCGCTGGCTGCACACCGCCGGGCACCTCGACCCCGGGGTCACCGTGCTGCAGAAGACCCCGATGAGCTTCGACGCCGCCCAGTGGGAGATCCTCGCCCCGGCCGTCGGCGCCCGGGTGGTGGCCGGCACGCCCGGGCTCTACCGGGACCCGGAGGCGCTGGTCGCCGCCGTGCGCCGGTACGGCGTGACCGCCCTGCAGTGCGTGCCGACGCTGCTGCAGGCCCTGCTGGACACCGAGGGCTTCACCGACTGCACCGGCCTGACCGGCCTGTTCTCCGGCGGCGAGGCGCTCTCGCTGCGGCTGGCCCGCGACCTGGCCGCCGCCCTGCCGGGGGCCGCACTGGTCAACCTGTACGGCCCGACCGAGTGCACCATCAACGCCACCGCCCACCTGGTCGACCCGGCCGCGCTGGGCGACGGCGCCGGCTCGGTGCCGATCGGCCGGCCGGTCGACAACACCCAGTGCTACGTCCTGGACGAACGGCTGGCCCCGGTCGGCCTCGGGGACGTCGGCGAGCTGTACATCGGCGGTGTGCAGCTGGCCCGCGGCTACCTGCACCGGCCGGAGCTGACCGCCGAGCGGTTCGTGCCCTCCCCGTTCGCCCCGGCCGAGAAGCTGTACCGCACCGGCGACCTGGTGCACTGGAACCCGGACGGCACCCTCCAGTTCGCCGGCCGGGTCGACAACCAGGTCAAGCTGCGCGGCTACCGGGTCGAGCTGGACGAGATCGCCCGGGCGATCGAGGAGCACACCTGGGTCCGCCGCTCGGCCGCCGTGGTCACCGCCGACGCGCGCACCGGCCACCAGAACCTGGTCGCCTGCGTCGAACTGAACCCGCGCGAGGCCGCCCTGATGGACCAGGGCAACCACGGCGGCCACCACCAGTCCAAGGCCAGCCGGCTCCAGGTCCGGGCCCAGCTGTCCGACCCCGGGGTGCGGGCCCCGGCCCAGCTGGCGGGCCGGGAGAAGGTCGAACTGCCCGGCCGGCGCGAGAGCGGGACCCAGCGGCGGGCCGTCTTCGCCCGCAAGACCTACCGCTTCTACGACGGCGGCCCGGTCACCCGGGACGACCTCACCGCGCTGCTCGCCCCCCGTCCGGCCGGCCCCTTCGGCCGCGAGCTCGGCCTGCTGAGCTTCCCCGAACTCGGCCGGATCCTGCGCTGGTTCGGCCAGTTCCACAGCGAGGAGCGGCTGCTGCCCAAGTACGCCTACGCCTCGCCCGGCGCGCTCTACGCGACCCAGCTGTACCTGGAGACCGGCGGCCTGGACGGGCTGGCCGCCGGGCTGTACTACTACCACCCGGTCGAGCACACCCTGATCAGGGTCGGCGCCGCCGACGCCCGCCCGGAGCCGTACCTGACACTGCACTTCTCCGGGCGGACCGCGGCGATCGAGCCGGTGTACAAGGACAACATCCGCGAGGTGCTGGAGTTCGAGACCGGGCACATGCTGGGCGTGCTGGAGGAGGTGCTGCCCGAGTACGGCCTGGAGGTGCGCCCGCAGGGCTTCGACCCGGCCGTCCGGCAGCGGCTGGACGTCGCCGAGGAGGACCACTACCTGGGCAGCTTCACCGTCGACCGCAACCGCGGCCTCGCCCCCGAGGAGCACACCGAGCTGTACGTCCAGGCCCACGGCGACCGGGTGGACGGCCTGCCGGCCGGCCTCTACCGCTACGCCGACGGCGAGTTGACCGGGGTCGCGGACGAGGTGGTGGAGTCCCGGCAGGTGATCGCGATCAACCAGGCCGTGTACGCCCGGGCCGCGTTCGGCATCACCGCGGTCAGCCGGGCCGCCGAGGACTGGCTGGAGTACGTCGCGCTCGGCACGAAGCTGCACCACCTCCAGCGCAACGGCCTGGGCCTGGGCTTCATGTCCTCCGGCTACAGCTCCAAGTCCGGCCACCCGCTGCCCGCTTCGCGCCGGATCGACGAGATCCTCGACGCGGCGGGCATCGCCACCGGCGCCTCGTACTTCTTCCTCGGCGGGAAGGTGAGCGAGGAGCAGATCGGCAGCGAGGGCATGCACGAGGACACCGTGCACATGAAGGGCCCGGCCGAGATCATCAAGGACGAACTCGCCACCCTGCTGCCCGACTACATGCTGCCCAACCGGGTGCTGATCGTCGACGCCCTGCCGCTCACCGCGAACGGCAAGGTCGACCTCAAGGCGCTGGCCGGCTCCGAGGCCGTCCGCGCGGACGGCGGGCGCGGCGAGTTCGTCGCCCCGCGCACCGCGCGGGAACGGTGGCTGGCCGAGGCCTGGGGGCAGGCGCTCAAGTACGAGGAGGTGTCGGTGACCGACGAGTTCTTCGCCGCCGGCGGCAACTCGCTGACCGCCGTGGCGCTGGTCAACCGGATCAACCGGGAGTTCGGGACCTCGCTGCCGCTCCAGGTGGTGTTCGAGTGCCCGAAGCTGGCGGACCTGGCGGCCCGGATCTCGGCCCCGGACGGTGCGCCGGCCTCACGGCTGGTCCCGCTGCAGCCCGGGAAGCCGGGGGAGTCGGGGCAGTCGGGGCAGCCGGGGGAGTCGGGGCAGCAGGGCCGGCCGGTGTTCTGCTGGCCCGGGCTGGGCGGCTACCCGATGAACCTGCGGCCGCTCGGCCGGGAGGCGAGCGACGGGCGCGCCTTCTACGGCGTCCAGGCGCACGGCATCAACGAGGGCGAGACGCCGTACGCCACCATCGGGGAGACGGCCGCCGCCGACCTCGCCGAGCTGCGCCGGGTGCAGCCCGAGGGCCCGTACACCCTGTGGGGCTACTCCTTCGGCGCCCGGGTCGCCTTCGAGGCGGCCTGGCAGCTGGAGCAGGCCGGCGAGCGGGTGGAACGGCTGCTGCTGATCTGCCCGGGCAACCCGGAGGTCCGGCAGGCCGACGGCCGGGAGTACGGCCGGGAGTCCTCGTACGCCAACCCGGCGTACGTGACCATCCTGTTCTCGGTGTTCGCCGGGGCGATCAGCGGGCCCGAGCTGGAGCGCTGCCTGGCCGGGACGGTCGACGAGTCCTCGTTCGTCGCCGGGGTGCACCGGATGCTGCCCGCGCTGGACGAGGAGGTGATCCGCCGGATCACCCGGATCGTCGGCGAGACCTACGAGTTCGAGTACAGCTTCCGCGAGCTGGCCGAGCGGCGGCTGGCGGCGCCGGTGACCGTCTTCAAGGCTTCGGGCGACGACTACTCCTTCATCGAGGGCAGCACCGGCTGGTCGGCCGCCCCGCCCACCGTGGTGGAGCTGGCCGGGGACCACTACGGGGTGCTCAAGGAGCACGGGGTGCTCGAACTCGCGGCCGCCATCCGGGCGGTGGAGCGGCCCACCCCGTGACGCCCGGGCGCTGACGCGGACACGCTCACGGATGGCCCAGGATCCGTGACCGCGGGAGCCCCTTCGGATAGGGATGGCTCGGCTTTCCGCCGAACCCGTCTCGATCCGAAGGGGCTCCCCCATGCTCGCGAAGAACTCCGCACTCGCCACGGCCTGTTGCGCCCTGCTGCTGGCCGTACCGCTCGCCCTCGCCGGGACGGCCGCCGCCGCCGGCAGCGGCAGCAGCACCGGCACCAACGGCACCGGCAACAGCAGCACCGGCAACAACAACACCAGCATCAACACCAGCAGCAACAACGGCCCGAAGACCCCCCAGGAGGCGGCCGCCTGCAAGAGCGTCACCGGTGCGCTGCTCGGCGGCTTCGGCGGCATGCTGGGCAACGCGGTGTGCGTGGTGCAGCCGGCCGACCGGGGCTGAGCGGCCCGCCGACCCGCCCGAGGAGCGGCGGGCGCCCGATCAGGCGCCCGCCGCCGCCACCAGTCGCTGCTCCAGCAGCTGCCACTGCGCCGCCATGTCGTGCACCAGGTACAGCTCGCGGCTGCGGGTCCAGGCCTGGCCGGACCGCGGGTCGTACGTCCCCGGCATCGCCGTCCCGGCCGGGGCGCCCGCCGAGGCGATCCCGGCCAGCCGGGTGGTGAGCACGCAGCGCTTCACGTGGTCCCGGAAACCGACCACCCCGGCGGTGCCGATCCCGCCGGGCAGGCCCTTGCGGGCGGCGGCGACCTGGGCGGCGACGCCGTAGGTGCTCAGGTAGGTGATCGTCCCGTCCGGGGCGACCACCGGTTCGATCGAGGTGACGTCGGTCAGCCCGTGGACGTCGGTCAGGAAGTGGGCGATCTCCCACTGGGCGTACACCGGCACCTTGCGGCGGCGGTGGATCCTGGCCACGGTGTCCGCCAACTCCCGGTTCACCGGGCCCGGTTCGTACCGCACCTTGGCCGGGTCCCCGCCGCCGGCCGGGGCGCGGTTGCCGAAGGCGTAGGCGAGCAGGAAGTCGACCTTCGCCGGCTCCACCGTCGGCGGCGCCCAGTCGAAGCAGACGTCCAGGATCCGCGGCACCTCGGCCTCGGCGGCCGCCCGGTCACCGCCCAGCGCACCGGTCAGCGCCTTCACCATCTGCCGCCGCAGGCCCTCCTGACCGCCCGTCCCCTCGGCCTGCGCCTGCCCGGCCCCGGCCACCACCGGCACCACCGCACCCGCCGCCATCGCCGCGGCGAACCTCCGCCGATCCATGCTGCGCACCCGCTCCCTGTTCCGTCGTCCGATCGGCCCATCCGACCGGGCGCGCACGTCCGCCGGGCGGCCGGGCACGGAAGCCCCGGTGAACGTTGGCCGGACCCGGAAGACGGGTGCGGGCCCTTCGCGTGCTGACGTATCATCCGGCGATCTGTTGAGCTGTTGTTTACCCGGATGAGACGACATGGCGGACATGGAGCACGAAGAGCCGACCGAGAGACCCACCGGTCTCCGGGCGATCTGGGCCAACACCCTGGAACCGGTGGCCCCGCTGCCCTGGTACCGCACGGTGTCCCGCAAGGTCTGGATCGGCGGCGCTGTGGTCGTCGCCCTGTTCGCCGGGCTCACCGTCGCCGCCGTCACCGGCGCGGGCACCCCGCCCTCGCACCGGATCACCCTGGCGGACCGGATCGGCGACCAGGAACGGATGCCGGACACCGACGAGATCACGGCCGAGCGCTGGCGCCTGCACCACAACCTCACCGCGCTGAGCCGTTACCGGGACGTCGAGGTGGCGGGCTACGGCCCCGTCGGCTCGGGTCGCAGCACTCTCCGGGTGGTCGGGATGACCGGCGGCTTCGCGGACGCCCGGGAAGAGCTGGACCGGCAGTTCGGCGCGCACTGGGGCGCCCGGACGACCAGGGACAGCGAGCCGATCCGGAGCCGCCGGGACTACCCGGCCGGCCCGCTCGGGGGCGCGATGGACTGCGCCGTCGTGGGCGTCCCCGGCGAGGAGCGGACGATCTGCATCTGGGCGGACGGGACGACGGTCGGCGGGGTCGTCGACGAGTCGGGCACGACCACCACGGACGACCTGGCCAAGCGCACCACGGAGGTCCGTACGGCCGTCGAGGTCGAGGGCTGAGCGGGTCCGCGCCGTTCAGGCGATGCGGGTCGGGGTGTCCTCGACGGTGTGGCCGGTGGTGGTGAGCAGGGCGGTGAGGGCCGCCGGGTCCAGGGAGTGGGGGGTCCGGAGGAAGAGCTCGTCGGCCGTGGGGTGGCGGTGGAGCGAGAGCAGGGTGATCCGGTGGTCGGCGAGCGCGGCGGGGGTGTGGGCGAGGGCGGTGGTGCGGACCCGCCACAGCGTGGTCGGGGGCGGGCCGTGGGGGGACCACCAGGAGTGCAGCAGGGCCGTGGCGAGCAGGGCGACGGCCGAGCCGATCAGCAGGACCGGGCCGTCCGGGCCGTCGACCACGAGCTTGGCGATCAGGTCGGCCGCGGTGACGGAGAGGAAGACCGCGGCGAGCTCGACGGTGTCCCGGCGCCAGCGGGGGGCACGGGGGAAGGAAGGCTTCGAGTGCTCCATGCCCTCCACCGTGCCCGCTCGGTGTTTCCGGTCCGCGAACCGGCCGTGACCTGCTGGTTAAGGTCCGTCCGGGGGTGTTACGGCAGCAGCGTGCGGGCGGCGGCCCGGACCTCGTCGAGCAGCAGGCGCAGGTCCGCCTCGGTGGTCGCGGCGTTGAGCAGGCAGGCGCGGAGCATCTCGTGCCCGCCGAGCCGGGCGCCGGTGACGAAGACCCGGCCGCGCCGCTGGACGGCGACCGGCAGCTCGCGGTTGAGGGCGTCGCGGGCCGCCGCGTCCCGCCCGGGCGCCCGGTGGCGGAACGCCACGATGGACGTCTGCACCTCCGCGAGCAGCTCCAACTCCTCGTCGGCCTCGACGAGTTCACCGAGGCGGCGGGCGAGCGCGGTGCACCGGGCGATGTCCCGGGCGAGGCCGGTGCGGCCGCGGTGGGCGATGGTGGCCCAGACCTTGAGGGCGCGGAACGGGCGGGTCTGCTCGGTGCCGTACTCGGAGAACCAGCCGAGCTCCCCGGCCGCCTCGTCGCGCAGGTAGGACGGGACGAGGCTGAACGTGCCGCGCAGTTCGTCGGTGTCCCGGACCAGGGCGCAGCCGCAGTCCACCGGGACGCCGAGCCACTTGTGCGGGTCGAGGGCGAGCGAGTCGGCGCGCTCCAGGCCGGCGTAGCGGTGGGCGATGGCGGGGTCGAGCCGGCCGAAGGCGCCGTACGCGCCGTCGACGTGCAGCCACAGGCCCTGCTCCTGGCAGAGGTCGGCGAGCGGGTCGAAGGCGTCCACCGCGCCGGTGCCGACGGTGCCGGCCGAGGCGACCACCAGGAAGGGCAGCAGTCCGGCGGCGCGGTCGCGTTCGACGGCGGCGCGCAGGTCGGCGGGGTCGAGCAGCCCGTCGGGGCCGGTGGCGACGGTGCGCAGGTGGCGGCTGCCGAGGCCGAGGAGCTCGGCGGCCTTGCGGACGCAGGAGTGGGTCTCGCCGGTGACGTAGCCGACCAGCGGCGGCAGCCCGGCCAGGCCCGCCTCGCGGACGTCGTGGCCGGCCCGGCGGGCGGCCCGGTTGCGGGCGGCGGCCAGGCAGACGATGGTCGCCGCCGAGGTGCCGGAGGTGAGCAGTCCGCCGCCGGCCGGGTGCGGGAAGCCGACCAGTTCGGCGATCCAGCGGACCACGGCGCGCTCCAGGTGGACGTCGGCGTGGTCGCCGCCGGCCGAGCTGGGGTTCATCGCGGCGGCGGCGAGGGTGGCGAGCACCCCGGCGGGGGCGGGCGCGGAGTTGACCCAGCCGAAGAAGCGCGGGTTGCCGTTGCCCATGGGGTGGGGGAGGACGTCCTGCCCGATGGCCTCGACGAGTTCGGCGAGCGGGCGGCCCTCGGCAGGCAGCGGGGCGTCGAGCAGGGCCTGCCGGGCGGTGTCGTCCATCGGCTGCCAGACCGGGCGGGCAGGCAGTTCGGCGAGGTAGTCGGCGACCAGGTCGGCGGCGGCGTGGGCGGCGCCGCGGAAGTCGTCGGAGGTCATGTGGGTGTGCTCCAGGGGCCGGGGGACCGGGGGAGGCGCGGCGTCCTCGGCGCACCGTGATCAGCAGATGCTACGGAACGGGCCCGCGCCGTTGCGGCGCGGGCCCGGAGGGTGGGACGGGGCGGTCAGTCGAGGGAGGCGGACAGCCCGCTCGCGGAGCGGCAGTAGCCCTGCATCTCCTTGTTGGTGATCTTCGCGCAGAGCCGCCCGGCCGCGCCGCCGTCGGTGTAGTTGACCGTGTAGTAGCTGACCAGCCCCTCCGCGCAGGCCTTGCGCTGCCAGCCGTCGGCGGCGGTGGCGCACTGCTGGGCGGCCCAGTCCTCGCGGTCCAGGTTGTACTTCATGGTCCGGGAGCCGACCCCCCGGCTGCAGTCCACCGCCCCGCCGCCGGCCTTGCCGTTGAGGCACCACTTGAGCGCGTCGGCGTAGACCTCGGGGTGGTTCGGGTAGTCGTGCGAGGACAGGTAGAAGGTCGGGGCGTAGAAGAAGCAGGCGGACTGGAACAGCGAGGGCTGGTCCTTGCACGGGTACAGCGGGTCCTGGGCGAGCTTGTCGGCGGGCAGGTTGGCCTTGGCCTGCTCGTCCTCCTCGTCCGGGCCGAAGAGCTGCATGAACAGGCCCTCGGAGCAGCGGATCCGGTTCTGGTCGCTGGTGAACTTGTTGCACAGGTCGCGGGCCTTGGCGACGTCCTGCTTGGCGACGAACATGGTTCCGTGGCCGACGCCGTGGATGCAGGGGCCGCTGTTCTTGGGGGCGCACAGCTTGAGCAGGTCCACCTCGGGCTGGGTGGAGGCGTTGAGCATCTCCTCGACCGCGCCGTGCAGGTAGCCGGCCGCGCAGGTCTCGTGCGGGAAGGAGATGACCTTCTGGAAGTCGGCGTTGAAGCGCTTGACCGCCGCGTGGCCGAGCTCGTGCGCGATCGGGTGGCAGAAGCGCACGGTGTACGGCTTCTCCTTGGTGATCCTGTCGAGGTCGGCGAGGGCGACACCGGGGTCGGTGGCGTCCATCTCGGCCATCATCTTGTTGCGCAGCGTCGAGCGGGTCCACACCGCCGGGTCGCCGGTCGGGGTGGCGCTCGCGGCGCCGGCCGTGACCGGCTGGGCGCCGGGGCCGGCACCCGCGCCCGGACCGGCGACGGCCGGGGCGGCGGAGGCCGCGGCGGGCTTCCAGTCGGTGACGGCCACCGAGCCCAGGCCCAGGACGCCCAGGAGCACGGCGGTGAGAATCGCGAAGACTCGCGGCTGCATGACGGGATCCCCCGGCGGATCGAGGTGAACGGTTCGCTCCCATCCTGACGGCACCGGGAGCGCGATCCCGCGTTATCGCCCGCCATTCGGGAGTGTCGGCGACGCTACCGCATCGCCGGGACGCCCCGGCGGGCCGGGACGGCTCCCGGCGGGCGGCGCCCGCGGGGGGACCCCCCCACCGGGTGGTGCGCCCCGGGGCCGGGGGGGGCGGGCCGGGCGCCGGGGGGGGGGCCCCCGGGGCCCCCCCCGCCTCGGGGGGCGCCCCCCCCGGGCCGGGCGCGCGTTCCGCCGTTCGGGAGGGGGGACGGTGCGTCAGAGCTCCAGCGTCACGCGGTACTCCGTCAGCCAGACGTCGAGGTCCAGCGCCAGGTCGACGCCCAGCCGCACCGACCCGGGGTCGGTGTCGGGGGCGAGCGCGTCGGCCAGCCGCCGCCGGTCCAGCAGTTCCAGTGCCGGGGAGGTCCGTTCGGCGGCGAGCCGGGCGAGGTCGGCGCGCAGCAGCTGCGGGTAGCGAGGGTCGGCGGTGATCGGGTACGCGCTCTTGACCCGGTCGGCGACCTCGGCCGGCAGCAGGTCCCGGACGGCGGCGCGCAGCAGGCTCTTCTGCTGCCCGTCGAAGGTCTTCATCGCCCACGGCGTGTTGAAGACGTACTGGACCAGCCGGTGGTCGCAGAACGGCACCCGCACCTCCAGCCCGCCGGCCCGGCTCATCCGCTCGTTGCGGTCGAGCAGCACGCCGGAGAAGCGGGTGAGGTTGAGGTACGAGACCTCGCGCATCCGCCGTTCCACCGGGTCGGCCGAGGGCAGGTGCGGGACTTCGGCGAGCGCCTGCCGGTACTGGGTGCGGCGGTGGCCGGCCAGGTCGAGCTTGCGCACCAGGTCGGCGTCGAGTAGCTGCTCGCGCGGGGCGGAGCCCGGGCCGGCCAGGCCGCCGTCGAGCCGGGCGGCCCAGGGGAAGTCGTCGGCGGCGATCGCGGCCGGGTCGTGGAACCAGGGGTAGCCGCCGAACAGCTCGTCCGCGGCCTCGCCGGACAGGGCGACGGCGGCCCGCTCCCGGACGCGGCGGAAGAGCAGCAGCAGGGCGGCGTCCAGGTCGGCGAGCCCGCCCGGGAGGTCCCGGGCGCGCAGCACGGCGTGGCTGCGGCGCAGCTCGGTGAGCTCGGCGGCGTCCAGCGCGATCACGTCGTGCTCGGCGCCGACGTGCCGGGCGAGCATCCGGGCGTACGGGCCGTCCGGCGTCGAGCGGGCCGGGTCGGGGTGGAGGTCCTCGTCCCGGCCGGTGAAGTCCACCGCGAGGGTGCGCAGCGGGCCGGCCCCCGTCCGGCGCAGCGCCGCCGCGGCGAGGGCGGTGAGGGCGCTGGAGTCCAGGCCGCCGGAGAGCAGCGAGCAGAGCGGCAGGTCCGAGTCGAGCTGGCGGTGGACGATGTCCTCCAGCAGGGCCCGGACGGTGGCGATCGTGGACTCCAGGGAGTCGACGTGCTCGCGCGCCTCCAGCCCCCAGTAGCGGCGCTCCGTGACGCCGCCGCGGCGCACCCGGACCAGGTGCCCGGGCCGGACCTCGTGGACGCCCCGGTACGGGGTGGTGCCGGGCGTGCGGGTGAGGGAGAGCAGTTCGCGCAGCCCGTCCAGGTCGACCACCGCGCGGACCGCGGGGTGGGCCAGCACCGCCCCGACCCCGGAGCCGAACACCACGCCGTCCGGGGTCGGGCGGTAGTGCAGCGGTTTGACGCCCAGCCGGTCGCGGACCAGCAGCAGCTCCTCGTGCCGGGAGTCCCAGATCGCGAAGGCGTACGCGCCGTTGAGCCGTTCGGCCAGGCCCTCTCCCCACTCCAGGTAGCCGAGCAGCACGACCTCGGCGGCGTCCCGGGTGCGGAAGCGGTGGCCGGCCGCCTCCAGTTCCGCGCGCAGTTCGCGCTGGTTGTGGACCTCGCCGGTGAGGGCGAGTACGGCCAGTGGGCGGCCGTCGTGCTCGACGGACAGCGGCCGCGCCCCGCCGTCGGCGTCGGCCGCGCCGGGGCGGCGGCGGCCGAGCGCGGCGTGCGGCTCCAGGTGGACGCCGCCGGCGTCCGGGCCGCGGCAGACCTGGGTGGCCGTCATGGCCTCGAGGACGTCGTGCTCGGCGGTGAGGTCGCGGTCGAAGGCGACCCATCCGGTGATCCCGCACATCAGCAAGCCCTCCGGTCTTCGGGTACGTGTGGCGGGGGTCACGCTACGGGCGCCCTCGGCGCGGCATCAAGAGCCTGTCCGGAAGGTGACGGCCAGGGGTCCGCGCGGTTACCCGGGCCGAAAGTCGCCGAGCCTGCCCGAATTCGGGCAAGATCTTTGGCTTCGGCGCGCCGGGCGACCTAGAGTTCTCATTCGTGCCGAGCTCACCCCACCCTCACGAAGACCTCCTCGCCCACCTCTCCCGGACCAGCCCGCTCGGGCCCCGGGAAGCGGCGCGGGTCGTGGCGGAGGTGCTGGCGTACTTCTCCGAGACCACCGAGGAGTACGTCCGTCGCCGCCACGGCGAGCTGCAGGCACGCGGCCTCACCAACGAACGGATCTTCGCCCGGCTCGCCGAGGAGCTGCCCGCCCGCCGCGTCGCGGCGCCGGAGCTCTCGGCCCGTCAGCTGCGCCGGATCGTCTACGGCTGAGCCCCGGGTTCATTCGCTATTTCTGGAGGAGTCCACGCATGTGCGGAATCGTGGCCTACATCGGCCCCAAGGACGCGACCCCCTTCCTGCTGGAAGGACTGGCCCGGCTGGAGTACCGCGGCTACGACTCGGCCGGCGTCGCCGTCGCCGGGCGCACCGGCGGCATCAAGCTCCGCAAGGTGAAGGGCCGGGTCGCCGACCTCGCCGCCGCCGTGCCGGCCCGCTTCAAGGGCGGCACCGGAATCGGCCACACCCGCTGGGCCACCCACGGCGTGCCCAGCGACGCCAACGCGCACCCGCACCTGGACAACGCCGAGCGGATCGCCGTCGTGCACAACGGCATCATCGAGAACGCCGACGAACTGCGCGCCAAGCTCGCCGCCGACGGCGCGGTCTTCCGCTCCGAGACCGACACCGAGGTGCTCTCCCACCTGATCGCCGCGCACACCGCCGAGGGCGTCGAGCTGGAGGACGCCGTCCGCGCCGCGCTCGGCCGGGTCGTCGGCACCTACGGCATCGCGGTGCTCGACGCCGAGCAGCCCGACCGCATCGTGGTCGCCCGCAACGGCAGCCCGATCGTGCTCGGCATCGGCGAGAAGGAGATGTTCGCCGCCTCCGACGTCTCCGCCCTGGTCCGCTACACCCGCCAGGTGGTGCACCTGGAGGACGGCGAGCTCGCCACCGTCCGCGCCGACGGCTTCCGCACCTTCACCGCGGACGCCCGCACCACCCATCGCCAGCCGTCCACCGTCGACTGGGAGATCGACTCCTTCGACACCGGCGGCTACGACCACTACCTGCTCAAGGAGATCCACGAGCAGCCCACCTCCGTCGAGCGCACCCTCAGCGGCCGGCTCGACGAGCGGTTCAGCACCGCCCACCTCGGCGGCCTCAACCTGGACGCCCGCGAACTGCGCGAGATCCGCCGGGTGAAGATCCTCGGCTGCGGATCCGCCTACTACGCGGGCGAGATGGGCGCCCAGCTGATCGAGGAGCTGTCCCGCATCCCCGCCCACAGCGAGCCCGCCTCGGAGTTCCGCTACCGCAACCCGGTGATCGAGGCCGACACCCTGTACGTCGCGGTCAGCCAGTCCGGCGAGACCTACGACACGCTGGCCGCCGTCCAGGAGATCAAGCGCAAGGGCGGCCGCGTCCTCGGCGTCGTGAACACCGTGGGCAGCGCGATCGCCCGCGAGTGCGACGGCGGCATCTACCTGCACGCCGGGCCCGAGGTGTCCGTCGCCTCCACCAAGGCCTTCACCTCCACCGTGGTCGCCTTCGCCCTGCTCGCCCTGCACTTCGGCCGGATCCACGACCTCTCGCCGGCCGACGGCCGCCGGATCGTCTCCGCCCTCCAGGCGCTGCCCGACCAGATCCGCGAGGTGCTCGACCAGTCCGACGCGATCGCGAAGCTGGCGGCCGAGTACGCCGACTCCGCCGGCATGATGTTCATCGGCCGGGTCCGCGGCTACCCGGTGGCCCGGGAGGGCGCGCAGAAGCTCAAGGAGATCTCCTACGTCCACGCCGAGGCCTACCCGGCGAGCGAGCTCAAGCACGGGCCGCTGGCCCTGATCAGCCCCGAGCTGCCGACCGTGGCCCTCGTCCCGGACGACGAGCTGCTCGACAAGAACCTCACCACCCTCGGCGAGATCAAGGCCCGCTCCGGCCGGGTCATCGCGGTCGCCCACCGCCGGCCCGAGGACAAGCTGGCCGACCACTGCATCCTGGTCCCCAAGAGCGAGCCGGAGCTGGACCCGCTGCTCCTCAACATCCCGCTCCAGCTGCTCGCCTACCACGCGGCGGTCGCCCTCGGCCGGGACGTGGACAAGCCGCGGAACCTGGCGAAGAGCGTGACGGTGGAGTAGCCGTCAGGCGTTCGAACCCCGGGCCCCGGTCGTTGTGCGGACGACCGGGGCCCGGCCGCCGTCAGGCCCGGTTCGGGCGCGCCGTCCGGACGTGCTGCCCGATCAGGGCGGCCAGGGTCAGCACGGCGGCGGCGTGCAGCAGCCACCAGCCGGCCCCGAAGGTCAGCGTGAGGTTCGCCTGCACCGTGGGCGGCAGCCTGTGGGCGATGTCGTCGGGGCCCACGGTGAGGTCCGCGACGACGAGAGCACAGGGCAGCGGCAGGGCGCAGAGGTGCCCGAGGAGCCGGAGGGCCGGGTACGGGCGGTGCGGCAGGACGGCCGCGCAGACCAGGGCGAGCAGGGCGGGCACCAGCCACGCCCAGGACATGAATCCGAGGGCCCGTTCCGTGTCGGCGAGCCCGAGCGCGGAGTACAGCGGGAAGCCCGACCCGGACGCGTGGTTGATGGCGGCGACCGTCTGCGGGGTCATGTTCCCGCCGGCCGCGATGCTGACGGTGCCGCCGGTGAGCAGCATCGACACGCCGTACACGGCGAGCAGCCCGGCCGGCACCAGGACGGACGCGAGCAGGCGCTCCCGCCGGCCGGTCGCCGCGGGCCGGCCCGGTTCTCCCGGCCGGCCCGGTTCTGCCGGCCGGACCGGGAGGGTCGGCGGGGTGACCGGTTGGGTGGCGAGCGCGGTCGGCGGGTGCGCGGGCCGGGCCGGCGGCTGCGGCAGCTGCGGTTGCCGCAGCCGCTGCTCGGCGAGCAGGGCGGCCGCCTGCGCCCCGGTGAGGCGGGCGTTCGGGTCCTTCGCCAGCAGGCCGTCGATCAGCGGGGCCAGCGGGCCGGCCAGGGTCATCGGCGGCGCCTGTTCGAACAGCACCGCGGTGAGCGTCGCGACCGGGGTGTCCCGGCGGAACGGCAGTCGGCCCTCGGCGGCCTGGTAGAGCGTCGCACCGAGCGAGAACAGGTCGCCTGCCGGGGCCGCGGGGCTGCCGTGGGCGCGCTCGGGGGCGAGGTAGTCGACCGAGCCGATGAAGGCGCCCGAGGCGGTGAGGGCGGTCTGGTCCTGCTGCACGGCGATCCCGAAGTCGGCGAGCAGCACGCCGCCGTCGTCGGCCAGCATGATGTTCGCCGGCTTCACGTCGCGGTGCACGATCCCCGCCCGGTGCGCGGCGTCGAGCGCGGCGAGGACGGCCTCGGCGACCGTCACCGTGTCGGCGGTCGGGAGCGGGCCCTCCCCGGCGATCCGCTCCTCCAGGGACCGGCCGACGATCAGCTGCATCACCGTCCACGGGACGCCGTCGTCGACCACCACGTCGTGGACGCCGACGACGTTCGGGTGGTCGCGCAGCCGGGCCGCGTGCCGGGCCTCCCGCTGGGCGCGCAGCAGGCGCTCGGAGTGCTCCTCGGGCGAGGCGGCGGGCGGCAGTCGGACCTCCTTGACGGCCACGTCCACGCCGAGCACCTCGTCGTGGGCCTGCCAGACGCTGCCGAAACCGCCCGCCCCGAGCCGCCGGGCCAGCCGGTACCGGCCGCCGACCAGCCGCCCCGCCGAGGTCACGGCCGTGCCGCCGTCCCCGCTGTCCGCCACCGTCGGTTCCCCCGATCCTCGGCCTGCACGTCCGCCACAGTCTGGCAGAGCCAGTTCGGCCGGCGGCGGGGGAGGGCGGCGGGGGTGCGGAGTTGGTGATGCTTCGGGATACCGACGGGTTGTCATGACTGAAACACCGTCGGGCTGGGCATAACGACGTGGACCCACCGAAGGGCCCGGCTGACGCTCCCCCACGAGCGCAACCGGGCCCCGGGCCGGCGATCGGGCCTGGGCGTGACTCCCCCCACGGAGTGGCGACCAGGCCCGCAGCGTGTTCAACCAGCGATACGCAGAGTACATGTCATATCCACGTAGCGCTACCGAGTTCCGCGCTTCCGTTCCGGGCCCCCGGGCGGGCCCTGGGACGGGCCTCGTCCGGGCCCCGGGGCGGGGGTCAGTTCGCGCGGCCGGCCCAGGCGTAGGCCGCCAGGACCGAGAGGTAGCGCCGCCGGACGTCGTCGCGGTCGGCGGCCTCCGGGACCGACTCCCGGTTCAGGCGTTCGATCATCTCCGCCTGGTCGAGCAGGACCCGGCGCTGCTGTTCGGTCCGGGTCTCCGCCATGATCTCGGCCAGCGCGTCCAGCTGGCGGATCAGGACGGCGGGCATCCCGGGGGCGGCCTGGCGGATCTTCTCGAACGACCGCTGGACCAGCCGCTCGTAGCTCACCGGGACGGTCATCACCCGGACGTACCCGGCCTCGTCGCGGTGGACGGGGTTCGGGTCCCAGCGGGCGGCGATCCGGCACAGGCCCTCGCCCAGCCAGTCGATGCAGGTCAGGGTGGTGAAGGTGTCGTTGACCGCGGTGGACAGGGCCCGGATGGCGATCTCCACCAACTGGTCGACGGCGAAGGCGATGTCCTGGGCGAGGGTGCGGGTCGACCCGACGACGTGGGCGCGGGCGAAGCTGCGGGCCACCTCGGGCGCGGCCGCCGGCGGCCAGACGGTGGCCAGCGGGTGGCCCTGGACGAGGAAGTGCCCCGGCCGGTGGTCCAGCCGGATGACGGCGTCGAGCTCCGCGGCCATCCGGACGAGCGTGCGGTGCCGGACGAACTGGAGGTAGCCGCTGGCGGGGGCCGGGACCGTCGCCCCCGAGGTGTCCAGCCGGACGTTCAGCTCCGCGGCCGTCGGCCCCGCACCGCCCCCGGCAGGCCGGTCCGGCCCGCCCGCGCCCGCCTCGATCGCCTCCGACAGCTCCGCCGCGATGCTCGCGATCACCCGGGGCAGCTGGATGGAGGTGGCGATGTGGTGGATGAAGAAGATCAGTACGGCGAGGTCGAGCATGACCAGCACCATGCACACGGTGATGGACAGATGGGGGACGAAGTCGCCCCTCGGGCCGGGCCCGATGACGACCAGCGAGAGGATCGCGAAGACGAACGTCCCGACGAAGGTGCCCAGGGTCATCTGGGTGGTGCGGTCCCGGATGAAGGTGCGCAGCATGCGCGGCCCGAACTGGGTGGAGGCCAGCGTGAGCGTCACGATCATGATCGAGAACACCACGCCGACCACGGTGATCAGCGCCGCCGCGATCGCCGCCAGGACCTGCCGCGCCGAGTCCGCCGTCCCGCTGATCACCCAGGACGGCAGCCCCAGCGTCCCGTCGTACGCCCCCCGGTCCAGCGAGACCGTGACCGCGAACAGGGCCGCGGCGAACCCGACCTCCAGGATCGGGACGACCCACAGATTGGTCCGCAGCGCCTCGCGCCGCCACTGCGCCTCCAGGTGGACACCGCGGATCACCTCGCCCACCTCCGTACGCCCGGCCCGCCGGTACACCCCCTCGACCACCCAATCTAGGGTCCCGGCGGCCTCCCGGCTCGGCGTCCGCCCAGCCCGTACGGCTTGACCTTGACACGGTGACAAGCCCTTCACTGGTCTCCAGGAGGTGGTCCCGATGACGACGTCGACCGAGGACGAGAACACGATGCGGGTGTGGAAGGGGCTGGCGCACGACGACCCGTCGGTGCGGCTGCGGGCCGCGCTGGCCGTCGGGACGAACCCGGACCCGGGGTTCGTCGACGGGCTGGTCGAGCGCTGCGCCGTCGAGCCCGACTTCCCGGTGCGGGAGATGCTCACCTGGGCGCTCACCCGCCATCCGGCGGCGGTGACCGTCCCGCCGCTGCTCGACGAGGTCCGCTCGGAGCGCGCCCAGGCACGGAGCCAGGCGCTGCACACCCTGTCCAAGATCGGGGACCGGCGGGCCTGGCCGGCCGTCACCCCGGCGCTGCTGTCCGACCCCGACGAGGAGGTGGCCCGCAGCGCCTGGCGGGCCGCGGTCGTGCTGGTGCCCGAGGACGAGCGGCCCGCCCTGGCCGTAGGGTTGGCGGCGCAGCTCGGGCGCGGCGGCCGGGAGACGCAGCTGAGCCTCAGTCGGGCGCTGGTCGCGCTCGGGGAGGCGGTGGCGCCGGTCCTGACGGCCGCGACGACGGACCCCGACCCCCGGGTGCGCGCCCACGCGCTCGCCACGGAGGCGCTGCGCCGCGACCCGGACGCCGGCTTCGAGTCGGCGATCGAGGAGGCGAAGCGGATCGCCGTCCTCGGGACCGAACGGGACGGGTAGCGGGGATGTCGATCGGTGGCGGACGGTGTGGACGGTTTGGACGGTGTGGGCGGTGCTGATCGGTGAAGTCGCCCGGCGGTCCGGGGTCAGTGCCCGGATGCTCAGGCACTACGAGTCGCTCGGCCTGGTGCGGCCCTCGGGCCGTACCGGCTCCGGCTACCGGGAGTACTCCGACGCGGACATCCGGCGGATCTTCCACATCGAGAGCCTGCGCTCGCTCGGCCTGTCGCTGCACGACGTCGGGCGGGCGCTCGACGACCCGGGCTTCGCACCCTCGGGGCTGGTCGACGACCTCGTCGCCCGCACGCTGGAGCGCATCGCGGCGGAGACCGAGCTGCTGACGCGGCTGCGCCGGATCGGTGCGGCGGAGCCCGGCGGCTGGGAGGACGTCCTGCGGACCGTGGCGCTCCTGCGCGGGCTGGAGTCGGGGAGCGCGGGGGCGCGGCAGCGCGCGGCCCTGGCGGCGGTCGAGGAGGCCCCCGTCCCCCTGGAGGCACTGGCCGAGGCGGTGCTGGCCGAGTCGGACCCGAACGCCGCCGGGGCCCTGCGGTGGGCCTTGGCACGGGCCGGCGGGGCGGCGGTGGCCCTGCTGGCGCCGGGCCTCGGCTCGCCCTCGGCCGAGGTGCGGGAACGCGCCGTCCGGTCCCTCGCCGAGATCCCGGCCGACGCGGCGACCGCACTGCTGCGGGACGCCCTGGCTGGCCCCGATCCGGTGGTCCGCGGGTACGCGGCGCTGGCGCTCGGGGCCAGGCGGGTGGCCGACGCCGTCCCGACGCTCATCGACATGATCGTCGAGGAGCGGAACGACGCCGACGCGGCCGACGCGCTGGCCGCGCTGGCGAACGGAGGCGCCGGGGGCGGTGACGCCGGGGCCGGTGACGCCGGTGTCGGTGCTGCCGGTGATCCCGTTCTGGCGGACCGGATCGCCGGGCGGCTCGTCGAGCGGCTGGCCCGGGACGGGGTCGACGAGCCCGCCCGGCGGCGGCTGACCCAGGCGCTCGCGGACATCCCGGGGAGCACGGCGACGCGCGCGCTCGCCGGGCTGGCGCGGGACGGTGACCGGGTGGTCGCGCTCACGGCGGCGTACGTGCTCACGCTGCGCGGCGCGTGGTAGCGGACTCCCGCGCGGCCGCGCAGTGGCTGTGGGCGGTCGGTGGCGGTGGGCCGGTCAGCCGGCGCTGCTGATCCGCAGGATGCCGGTGGTGGTGCCCTGGTAGACCACGCCGCCGGGGGCGATGGAGCCGACCATCTGGAGCGTGTCGAAGAGGAAGCCCGCGCCGAGGTAGTGGGTGCGGGTGACGGCGCCGGTGCGGGGGTCGACCTCGGCGTAGTCGTAGGGATCCAGGATCGAGGTGGCGTCGGTGCCGGGGATGACCGGTCGGCGCAGCACGGTGTGGAGCAGACCGTCGCCGGTGGACAGCCTCGGCACGGCGGCGGAGCGCACCGTGGTGTCCCAGACGAGGTCGCACCCGGAGCCGTCGGAGCGGACGTCGACCCGGCTGAGGCCGCCGGAGAAGCGGCCGGAGGCGGGCACGCTCGGGCCGGCGTCGGCGGGCAGCTTGGGGTACGGGTAGCCGTAGGTGCTGGCGACGAAGACGGCGTTCCCGGCGCCGACCGGGGAGTTCTCGCTGCCACTGCCGCCCGCCCTGAGGACGGGGACGGAGCAGACCTCGGAGCCGTCGGCGGTGCGGTAGACCAGCAGGTGCACGGTCGGCGCGGCGTTGTCGACGACGGTGACGTAGTCGGTGCCGGTGCGCGGGCCGAAGAAGGTCGGCGTGGAGCCGGTGCCCCAGCTGAGCTGTCCGGGCTTGCGGCCCGGCCCGCGGTCGTACGGCCGCCGCCAGGCGATGCGCGGAGTGCCGTCGGCCTCGGCGGTCAGCAGGTAGGTGGCGTGGGTGGTGGCCACCAGCGTGCCGGCCGGGGCGGTGGAGAGGGAGTTCGCGACCTTCTCCCCGGCCGGGAGGGCGAGGGTGCGGACGGTGCCGGTACGGTCGTCGGCGGTGCCGACGACCCCGCCGCCGGTGGCGAACCAGACCCGGCCCTGCCAGTCCGGGGACAGGCCGGTCACGGCGTCGCCCTCGGGCACGGCGCCGGCCAGCGACAGCCGGCTGTCCACGGTCAGCGCCCAGGCGCCGGTGGCGGTGCGGTGGTGGCCGATCCGCAGCAGGTCGCGGTTGCCGTCCACCACGACCAGGCGGTCGTCCTGGTCCAGGTAGGCGTACACGCCGCCGAGCAACGAGCCCTTGGCGATGGGGAGTTCGGCGACGGAACCGCCGTCGGCCGGGTCGAGCAGGTGGACCGTCGGGACGAGGCCGAAGATCGTGGTGCAGAGCGCGACCGGGCGTCCGTCCGAGCCGACCAGCACCGTCGGGCAGGCGGACTGGAGGGCCACCCGCTCGGAGTCGAGCGGGCCGGGCTTCGGGCCGGGCAGCGGGGTGGCGTCGGAGGAGCCGGTGTCGCCGTGCATGGTGGCGGTGCCGTCGGGCCCCGCGTACGGGTTGTGCGGCGGGAGCGGACCGAACGGGCTGTCGGCGTGGGCGGGGGTGGGGACCGCGAGGGCGGGGTTCGCGAGGGCGGGGACCGGGAGGGCCAGCAGGGCGGCGGTCACGAGTGCGGGCAGCGCGAGGCGCATGGGAGTTCCCGTCGGGAGGAGGGGTAGGCGGCGTGGTGGTGCACGTGATCGCCCGGGTGGGGGTTCCCGACGGCGCCGGGGGCGCCGGGCTGATCACCGCGTCAGAGCGCGCGGTGACAGATCGCCGAGCACGCGTGCCCGAGGTCGACGTCGAGTCGACGGCTCAGGTGCGTGTGGCGGTTCATGCGGCCAGCATGGACCACTGACACTTTGTCGCACAAGCGTCCGTCCGGCCCGTGGGACCGGGGGGGTGTCGGTGGTGGTGGCGGTGGTGCCGGTGGTGGTGCCGGTGGTGGTGCGGGTCAGAAGACCGAGCAGCCGGAGAGGGTGGTGAGGGTGTCCAGGGCGGTCACGGCGGCGACCGAGTTGCCGGCCTGGTCGAGGCGGGGCCCCCAGGCGCAGACGGCCGCGCGGCCGGGCAGTATGGCGAGGACGCCGCCGCCGACGCCGCTCTTGCCGGGCAGGCCGACACGGAAGGCGAACTCGCCGGCGGCGTCGTAGGTGCCGCACGTGAGCAGGACGGCGTTGAGGCGCTTGGCCTCGCTGCGGCTCATCAGGCGGGTGCCGTCGGTCCGGACGCCGTAGCGGGCGAGGAAGGCGCCGGCGAGCACGAGGTCGCGGCAGCTGGCGGCGATCGCGCAGTGCGCGTAGTAGTGGTCCAGCACGGTGTCGACCGGGTTCCGCAGATTGCCGTGGCTGGCGATGAAGTGGGCGAGCGCCGCGTTGCGGTGGCCGTGCTCGGCCTCGGAGACGGCGACCACCGGGTCGGTGTCCAGCACCCGGTTGCCGGACTCGCGGCGCAGGAACTGCCGTACGGCGCCGGAGGCGTCGCCGGTCAGGGACTGCAGGCGGTCGGTGACCACCAGGGCGCCCGCGTTGATGAACGGATTGCGCGGGATGCCGTGCTCGGTCTCCAGTTGGACCAGCGAGTTGAAGGGGTTGCCGGAGGGCTCCCGGCCGACGCCCCGCCAGAGGTCCTCGCCGCCGTCGGTGCTGTAGGCGAGGGCGAGGGCGAGCGAGAACAGCTTGGAGACGCTCTGGATCGAGAACGGCCGCTCCCAGTCGCCGACGCCGTGCAGCTCGCCGTCGACGGTGGCCACGGCCATGCCGAAGGCCTCCGGGTCGGCCTCGGCGAGGGCCGGGATGTAGTCGGCGACGTGGCCCCGGCCCGTGGTCGCCCGGGCGGCCGCCTCGGCGGCGGCCAGCAGGACGGGGTAGTCCAGGTTCTCCACATCGAACAAGGTTCTTCACTCCACGCGCGGACGGGTACGGACACGATCCGGCCGGGGGCCGCCGTGCGGCGACACCCGGTCCGACCTGTGATTATCCGTGCTCGGGGGAGTGCTGTGCGCCAGGCGGGGTGCGGTGCGTGGCGTGCCGGGAGGCCGGTGCTACGGCGCGTTGGTCGGCGCCTGGACCGGCGGGCCGGTCAGCAGGGTGCCGGAGTCCGCGTACGGCCAGCCGTTCGGGACGCAGCCGTGCAGGCCCTTGATCTGCTGCATCATCACCGGCGCCGGGGCGCCCGGGCCCGGGCAGTCGACGTGGCCGTTGCCGAGGATGTGCCCGACCTCGTGGTTGATCGCCAGCGCGTGGTACAGCTCCGGTTGGTTCCGGTAGAACTCGGACAACTCGGTCCACCGCTTGAGGTTGATCACTACCTGGTGCTGGACGCCGCAGTTGACCCAGCCGCCGGTGTCCAGCCCGTACTGGCCGCAGATCCGGTCGGTGGAGCCCGGGGTCGCCAGGTAGACCGTGAAGTCCACCGGGTCGGCGGCCATCCGCTGGAAGGACGCGGTGCCCCCGGCCGCCCAGCCGCGCCGGGTGTCGCCGAGGACGGCGTCCACCTCGGCGGCGAACTGCGCCGGACTCTCCGCGATGCCGTCCTCCACCCGCACCTTGTAGCGGTACAGGTGCTCCCCGGTGCCGAAGCGGGCGGAGCCGCCGGGGGCGGTGGTGAAGGCCAGCGGCGCGGGCTCGCCGCTGTGCCAGGGCTGCCACCACAGCAGGCCGGCGGTCACCGCCGCGACCAGGGCCAGGGCGAGCGCGGCGTGCCAGGGCCGCCAGTGCCGCCAACGGCGCGGGCGGGCCGCGGCCGCCCGCATCGGCCGCGGCCCGCCGCCCCCCCGGCGTGCGTGCGGCGGGTTTGGGGGGTGGGGGGGGGGGGGGTGTGGGGCATGGTGGGGGTGGGGGTCCTGGGGGGGGTCAAAA
>NZ_JBHWIV010000002.1:103733-105212 GCF_042731675.1 Kitasatospora sp. NPDC059827
GGGGGGGGGGGGGGGGGGGGGGGGGGGGGCCCCGCTGCCCGGGGCGTTGCTCCCGCCGGCCCCCCCCCCCCCGCCGCACGGCCGTGCGTCCGGCGTATTCGGTGGGTCGGGGGCGCGGTGGTGTCGGACATGGTGGTGGTGGTGCTCCTGGGCGGGCTCAAAACGGGGTACATCAGGAGGAACGGTCCGGTTGCGGCGGAGGGTTCAGTCCTGTTGTGGGTGTCGGGGCCAGGGTAGGGGACGGCGGGAGCGCCAGGGCGTCGCGGAACTCCCGGGCGAGGGAGAGGAACTCCTCCGGGGACCGCGCGGCGTGGTGCAGGTCGATCAGTGGCTCCGCGCCCAACTCCCGTACGGCGGAAGCCAGGTAGTCGGCGATCTGGGCGACCGTGCCGCGCTGGGGGACGTCGCCCTCGGGCGCCGGGCCGGCGGTGACCACCGGGTTCACCCGTAGCACCAGGCGCAGCGCCCCCGGGTCACGGCCGGCGGCCCGGGCGGAGTCGCGGACGCGCTCCCAGAGCGGGCGCAGGGCGGGCAGCGGCAGGCCGACGCCCAGCCAGCCGTCGGCGCGCCGCCCGACCCGCTCCAGCGCGGCCGGACTCACCCCGCCCAACAGGACGGGCGGGCGCGGGCGTTGGGCCGGTCGGGCCAGGACGGTCGACGGCGGGACGGTCCACAGCGCACCGGTGTGCCGGACGTCGGCGCCCCCGGTCCAGAACGCCTCCAGCACGTCCAGGGTCTCCTCCAGCCGGGCCGCCCGGCCCCGCCACGGGACGCCGACCGCCCCGTACTCGTCCTCGGACCAGCCGAGTCCGAAGCCGACGTCGAGGCGGCCGTTGCTGAGCAGGTCGATCGTCGTCAGGGTGCGGGCGAGCAGGGCCGGTGGGTACCAGGGCGCGTTGAGCGTGCTGGTGCCCAGGCGCGCCCGGCTCGTCGCGCCGGCGGCGGCGGTCAGCAGGGTGAGTGGGTCGAGGAAGGTCCGGTGGCTCTCCGGGACGGCGCCGTTGCCGCCGGGGTACGGGGTCCGCGGGGCGTTGGCGACCAGGAGCCGGTCGGCCGTCCAGAGCCGGTCGTAGCCGAGTGTCTCGGCCGCGGCGGCGATCCGGACGGTCAGGGCGGGGTCGGCGAAGCGGCCGTACTGGGGGAGGGCGAGTCCGAGGGGCATGGGGTGCTTCTGCCTTCCGTGCGGGGGGCCGGAGCACCCAGTGTCGGCCGACGGGTGCCCGGAACGCCAGGCGTCGGGGGCTCCCGCTGGACTCGCGTCGGGGCTCCCGCCGGGGCTTCCGTCGGGCGGGCGGCGCCGCCGGTTCCCGGAACCACTCGAAGGTGCCACCCGTGCGGCGTGTTCCTGGGGATCGCCGTCGGAATCGGCTGTTGTGGTGGGGGGGGGGGCGGGCGGCCCCCCCCCCCCCCCCCCCCCCCCCCCCCCCCCCCCCCCCCAACCCCAAAAACCAGCCCCCCCCCGGGAAAAACCACCCCCCC
>NZ_JBHWIV010000002.1:105222-115163 GCF_042731675.1 Kitasatospora sp. NPDC059827
GTGGGGGTTGTTCGGGGGGTTCGCGGTGGTATTGGGTTGTTGGGGTGGGGGTCTACCCCCCCCCCCCCCACCACCACCACCTGCACGACGACCACCCGCACCACGACCCGTAACCGGAGGCACCGCCATGTCCATCACCACCGTCCTCACCGTCGACGGCATGAGCTGCGGCCACTGCGAGAGGACCGTCAGCGCCGGGCTCGCCGCCATCCCCGGGGTCACCGAGGTCGTCGCGGACGCGCCGAGCGGACGGGTCACCGTGGCCTCCGCCCAGCCGCTGGAGACGGCGGCGGTCCGCAGCGCGGTGGACGGGGCCGGCTTCACCCTCGTCGACGAGATCTGACCCCGGGCCCCGTGGGGCCCGCCCTGGTGCGGCGGGCCCCATCCGGGTCAGCCCATGCTCTTCGCGCCGTCCAGCGACTCGCGGATGATGTCGGCGTGGCCCGCGTGCTGGGCGGTCTCGGCGATGACGTGCAGCAGCACCCGGCGGGCCGACCACTCGGCGTCCGCCTCGAACCAGGGCGCCTTCGGCAGCGGCTGGGTCGCGTCCAGGTCCGGCAGGGTGGCCACCAGCTCGTCCGTCCGGCGGGCCACCTCGGCGTACGCGGCGAGCACCCCGGCCAGCGTCTCGCCCGGCAGGAGCCGGAACTCGTCGGCGCGGCGGGCGAAGTCGGCCTCGGTCATGGCGGAGAAGTCGGGCATCGCGGACGGGCCCTCCACGATGAACTCCGCCCACAGCCGCTCCACCGTGGTCACGTGCTTGACCAGACCGCCCAGGCACAGCTCGCTCGCACAGGTCCGCAGGCCGGCCTGCTCGTCGGTGAGGTCGCGGGTGGTGAAGCGCAGGAAGTGCCGCTGCTTCTCCAGCGCGACCAGGAGGTCGGCGCGCTCGCCGGTGACGGGGGTGGTGGCGTCGGGGGTGGTGGTCGTGGTCATGGCTCTGGCCTTCCGTTCGGGTCCTGCTCCCTTGGACAAGAACCACGTTACGGAGCATTGCGGCCACTTTCTGTCCTGAATTGCGGCCAGAATCGGGACATGGCGAACACCAGCACCCGGACCCTGCGACTGCTCTCCCTGCTCCAGACCCACCGGTACTGGCCCGGCGAGGAACTCGCCGACCGGCTCGGCGTCTCCGTCCGCACCCTGCGCCGCGACATCGACCGGCTGCGCGACCTCGGCTACCCCGTTGAGGCCCAGCGCGGCGTCGAGGGCGGCTACCAGCTGGCCGCGGGTGCGGCGCTGCCCCCGCTGGTCATCGACGACGAGGAGGCGGTCGCCCTCGCGGTCGGACTCCAGGCGGCGGCCGACAGCCCGGTGGAGGGGGTCGCCGAGGCCTCCGTCCGGGTCCTGGCCAAGGTCGTGCAGGTGATGCCGGGCCGGCTGCGCCGCCGGGTCGAGGCGCTGCGCGCCGTCACCGTCCCCGTCGACTGGGGCACCGCGCCCGCCTCCCGCGTCGACCCCGACGCCCTCACCGCCGTCGCCCTGGCCTGCCGGGACGACGAACGGATCCGCTTCTCGTACACCGCCGCCTCCGCGCGGCGCACCGAGCGGCACGTCGAACCGCACCGGCTGGTCTGCCTCGACCGGCGCTGGTACCTGGTCGCCTACGACCTCGACCGCGGCGACTGGCGGACCTTCCGCCTCGACCGCCTCACCGCCGCCGAGGCCACCGGCGCCCGCTTCGCGCCCCGCACCCTCCCGGCCGCCGACGCCGCCGAGTTCGTCCGCGCGGGCCTCAGCGCCATGCCCCGCCCCAACCGCGTCGAGGCCCTGGTGGAGGCCCCCGCCGAGCAGGTCCGCTCCCACGTCGGCCGCTGGGGCGACGTCGAGGCGGTGGACGCCACCCGCTGCCGCCTACGGATGACCGCCGACTCCCTGGACTGGCCCGCCATGGCCCTGGGCTCCCTCGGCGCCGAGTTCCAGGTCGTCCACCCGCCGGAGCTGCGGACGCTGATCGCGGAATGGTCCACCCGCTTCGGCCGGGCAGCGGAAGGCGGCACGGAGGAGTAGGAAGTCGGCCGGGTCGACTTCCGGTGCGGTGGCTCATCAAGGAGTGTCGGTCGGTGCCTCAGACCGGGCGTGGGCGGCCTATGAGCCGTCCGAGCCGGCCGTTGAGCCGGGTGGGGGTTGGGGTGGCGCGGAACAGGAAGTCGGCCCGATCGACTTCCCGTGCGGTGGTCCATGCTGCCGGGCGCGAATGAGGACGTTCTCCCGCGGCTTATCGAGGAGTGCCGCCCGGCGCGTCACGGGGCGTGGGTGGGCGAGGAGTCGTCCCCTAACGCCGAGGGTTGGGCTGGCTGTTGAGCGGCGTGGGGGCCGGGGTGGCGCGGAGGAGTAGGAAGTCGGCCCGATCGACTTCCTGTGTGAGCGGCTGGCCGCTGCCCCGTGGCGGCTCGGCGATGCGTTCTTGTATGCGCGTACGGCGGTTGTCGCTGCGGGCCGGGCCGAACTCGGCGATCCGGGTGGTGCAGGAAGTCGGCCGGGTCGACTTCCTGTGCGGGGCTGTCGTTGTGGCGGCAGACGTACGGGGGCTGGCTGGGGTCGTCTTGGACATCGGTGCGGGACGGCTTGCCGCCGTTTCGGGGGCGCAGGAAGTCGGCTGGGTCGACTTCTGGTGTGGCGGTGTTGCTGTGGGGGTTGGCCGGGGCGACTTGGACTTCGTTGTGGGCCGGGCTGAGCTCGGCGATCCGGGCGGTGCAGGAAGTCGGCTGGGTCGACGTTCGGTGTGGGGCGGGGCTTTGGTGGGCGGGCCCGGGCGCGTGCCTGCTGCCGTCGGTGCACCGGTTCGGCCCGGGCTGTCTGTACGAGGCGCTGCCGGAGTGGTGGTGGAGGCGGCCCGTCGTGGCTACGGGCTACGGGGCGATGGACTCGATGGTGGCGCGCAGGCGCCCGAGTACGGCGGGGAGTTCGGGCAGCGGGGGGTTGGCGAGGGCGAGGCGGATGGCGTTGGGGTGGTGGGGGCCGGTGGCGAAGGCGTCGGCGGTGGAGATGAGGATGCCCTCGGCGGCGAGCAGGGCGGCGACCCGGTCGGGGCGCTGGTGGGGTTCCAGGGTGAGCCACTGGATGTAGGAGGTGGGGTGGGCGGTGACGGCGAGGCCGGCCAGGGCGGTGCGGGCGAGCTGTTGGCGGTCGGCGGCGTCGGCGCGGCGTCGGGCTTCGAGGCGGGTGACGGTGCCGTCGGCGAGCCAGCCGGTGGCGAGGGCGGTGATCAGGCCGGGGGCGCCCCAGGCGGCGGCGCGCAGCTGGGTGGTGGCGGCGCGCAGGTGGCGGTCGGGGAGGACGGCGAAGCCGAACCGCAGGCCGGGGGCGACGTTCTTGGACAGGCCGGCGACGTAGCAGGTGCGGTCGGGGGCGAGGGCGTGCAGCGGCGGGGGCGGTGAGGCCTCCAGGAAGGCGTAGGTGCCGTCCTCGATCAGGGTGCAGTCGTGGGCGGTGGCGAGGGCCGTGAGGCGTTGCCGTTGGCCGCGGTCGAGCACCCAGCCGAGCGGGTTGTGGACGGTCGGGATGGTGTAGACCGCGCGGACCGGGCGGCTGCGGCAGAGCCGGTCGAAGGCGTCGAGGTCGGGCCCGGTGGGGGTGACGGGCACGGGGGCGAGGTCCAGTCCGTGCGCGGTGGCGAGGAGTTTGACGCCCGGGTAGCTGAGCGCGTCGACGGCGAGGACGTCGCCGGGGCGGGTGAGGGTGCGCAGGACGCAGTCGAGGGCCTGCTGGGCGCCGCTGGTGAGCAGGACGTTGTCGGGGGCGGTGTCGACGCCGCGGTCCAGCAGGTAGCGGGCGACGGTCGCCCGGTCGTGCCGGTGGCCGCCGGGCGGGTGCTGGCGCAGCAGGGCCTCGGCGTCGCCGGAGGAGGCGAGGGTGCGCAGCGCCCGGCGCAGCTGGTCGCCCTGGTCGGGGGCGAGCGGCTGGTTGAAGGAGAGATCGGCGGTCCGGGGCACCGGGAGGACGCGGGAGGGCTCGATGCCGTCGTAGCCGGAGCGGACCCGGACGAAGGTGCCGCGGCCCTGCTCGCCCACGACCAGCCCGGCGGCGCCGAGTTCGGCGTAGACGCGGGTGGCGGTGGCGAGCGCGATGCCGCGTTCGCGGGCGAGGGCGCGGTGGGTCGGCAGCCGGGTGCCGGCGGGCAGGGCGCCGGAGCGGATCGCGGCGGCGTACTCGTCGACGACGGCCTTGTAGGAGGGAGGTCGCACGGGGGCCTGCCGTTCCGTGGTCCGAAGGCGGGGGAGGGGGGAGGGGGAAGTGTATCCAGGACAATAACTGGATTGTCCTGCACCACCTTTCCTAGCCTCGCTCGGGCAGTGACCGAAGTGACCACGGCGAAAGGGAACCAGCGGCCATGACCGTCCACAGCGAGCGGGACCAGCACGTCGTCACCCTCACCATCGACCGGGAGAAGAAGCTCAACGCCCTCGACTACCCGACGATCGACGCGCTGCTCGCCGCACTCGACCGGATCGACGCCGACGACAGCGTCCGCGCCGTCATCCTGACCGGGGCCGGGCAGCGGGCGTTCAGCGCGGGCGCCGACATCCCGTCGCTGGCGGCCAGCATCGCGGGCGGGCCGGAGCGGGCGCTGCGCGAGTTCGTCCGCCGCGGCCACACCCTGACCCGGCGGATCGAGGAGTTCCCCAAGCCGATCATTGTCGCGGTCAACGGGCTGGCGTACGGCGGGGGTTGCGAGCTCACCGAGGCGGCGCCGCTGGCGATCGCGGCGGAGCACGCCAGCTTCGCCAAGCCGGAGATCGCGCTCGGCTTCCCGCCGCCCTTCGGCGGCTCGCAGCGGCTGCCGCGCCACGTGGGCCGCAAGCGCGGCCTGGAGCTGATCCTCACCGGGGACCCGGTCCCGGCCGCCCGGGCAGCCGAGCTGGGCCTGGTCAACGCGGTCGTCCCGGCCGCTGAACTGCTCGACGAGGCACGGGATTTGGCGGATCGCATCATCCGGTACGCGCCGACCGCGGTGGCCGCCTGCCTGCGGGCGGTCACCCGCGGGATCAACCTGCCGATCGACGAGGGCCTCGCGGTGGAGGCGGCGGCCTTCGCCGCCACCGTGCCGACGGACGGTGTGCGGGACGGGATCCGGCGGTTCCTCGACCGGACCTGAGGCCGGATATTCGCTTGGCCGACGGCAACGGGCCGGGCGATCATGGCGGGATGTCCGATCTGCTCGAGCGGGTAGCCGCCTTCCATGCCGCCTTCGCCCGCCGCCAGGCGGCCGAGGTCGTCGAACTGCCCGAGTTCCCGGGGGTCTTCGCCGTGCGGGACCCGGAGTTCGTGCTCTCCCACGAGCACAACCAGCTGATCGTCACCGGGCCGGGCACCGACCCGGCGGCCCTGCCGGGGCTGGCGGCGCGCTGGCTCGGGCAGCGCCGGCAGTACGCGATCACCGTGTTCGACGAGGCGTGGGGCGAGCGGGCCGCGCCGGTACTGGCCGGGGCCGGGTACGAGCGCAGCACCGTGGTGGTCATGGCGAGGGACACGGCGGGCTGCGCACTGCCCGAACCGGCCGCCCTGCCGACGGAGTTCGCCGAACTGCGGGAGTCCGTCCTGCGGCAGCAGCGGGAGTGGTACGAGGAGGCGGAGCTGCTCCGCCAGCTCACCGACCGCCGACCGGCCAGGCGACGCGGCGCCGAGCAGGTGCACTTCCTGGCGGCCCGGGCGACGGACGGCGAGGTGGCCGCCTGGGTCGACCTCTACCTCGAACCGGCCTCCGGGCTGGCGCAGTTGGAGGACCTGGTCACCGCGATCCCGCACCGCGGGGCCGGTCACGGGGACACCCTGCTGGCCAGCGGCCTGGCCCTGGCGGCGGCGGCCGGGATCCCGCGGCTGTTCCTGCTCGCGGACGCGGTCGACTGGCCGCGCACGTGGTACGCGCGCCGGGGCTTCGTCGAGATCGGCCGCAACCTGTCCTTCCAGACGAGCTGACGGCCCGGGGGACAGGCGATTGGATGGGGGCATGAACACGGAACGGGCCCTGCCCCGTGACCTGATGGCCGTCGACACCCCGGCACTGCTGCGACTGGAGGAGCGTGCCGTCGATCTCGGCTTCTCCCAGCGGCTGGACCCGGCGTGGCTGAGGGTGCACGCGGCGCCCGAGGGGCGGCACTACCTGCGGGCGGCGCTGTGGCACGGGCTGTCCCACCGTCCGGAAGTGCCGGCCCAGTTGCGCTGCGAACTGGTGCTGGAACTGCGGACCGGCGAGCAGGTGCTGAGCCTGCTGGACGTCCTGCCCGAGGAGTTCGAGCGACTGTCGGCGGTGACGTCCCGCGACGAGGGCCTGCCGGTGGCCCGGCTCCTGGGCGGCGGCGGGCTGCGGTCGGTCGGTGAGTACTTGGCTGGTGAGTGCTCGGCCGGTGAGTACTAGGCCGGGGAGTACTCGGTCAGGGAGTGCGACGAGGGGCTGCGGGGCTGACCGGCCCGGCGGCCGCCCGCCCGCAGTGGTCGGCGACGGTGTCCGCGAAGGCCCGGGCGAGCGGTCCCAGGGTGAGCCACTCGCGCGCGGCCCAGCCGACGGTGAGGCCCGGGAGGTCGGGCAGCGGGACCAGCCGGAGCCCGGGGTGGCCGGGGCCCTGCCACTCGGGGAGCGCGGGGACGACGGCGTGGCCGAGGCCGAGTTCGGCGAGCAGGATGGCCGTGTCCCAGTCGGTGACGCTGGTGTCGAAGACCGGGCGGATGCCCGACTTGCCGAGCCAGTCGTCCAGTTGGGAGCGGGAGACCGAGTTCTGCGGCAGTCCGATGAGCCGGGCGTCCTGGAGGTCGGCGGGTTCGATGCGTGCCTGGGCGGCGAGCGGGTCGGCGGCCGCCACGGCGAGCACCCACGGCAGGTCGGCGACGGGACGCTGCTCGATGCCGCGGACGGGCGTGCCCAGGGTGATCCAGGCCAGGTCGACCTGGCCGGCGGTGAGCGCGTCCAGACAGCTGCGGCTGGAGACGCCGGTCTGGAACTCCAGGCTGACCTGCGGGAACCGTTCGCGGAAGTCGACCACGGCGGCGGACATGAAGTGCCGGATGCTGGTGGCGCCGGTGGTGATCCGCACCGATCCGCCCTCGCCGCGGGCGAGTTCGGCGATGGTGCGCAGCGCGTGGTCGATGCCGCCCAGCCCGTTGGCCACGGCGGTCTGCAGGTGGCGTCCGGCCTGGGTGGGCACCACGCCGCGCGGGTGCCGCTCGATCAGGGTGAGGCCCAGCTCGCGCTCCAGCCGCTTCACGTGCTGGCTGACGGCGGACTGGCTGCACGCCAGGTCGCGGGCGACGGCGCTGAGCGAGCCGGCCCGGCAGACGGCGGCGAAGACGCGGAGGTCGTCGAGGGTCACGAACGCCCAGGGTAGTGCCGGATCCGGGACGGCACGAGAAGGGGCCCGACCCAAGCCCGACCTTGGAAGTTCCCCAGGAAATCAGCGGATTGACTTGGAAGTCCGGCAGCCTCGATCATCGATGGCAGGGCCCGCAGGAGGGCGGCAACCCGCCCGCTGCCTTCGCGGCGCTCCGGACGCTAGAGGCGGGGGCGGGGCGGGTGCCGACCCGTAGGTACCCACGGGCCCACGAGCCTACGGGCACGTCGGGCGGTGGAAGGGGAAACGGAATGCGGTACGCCGATGGTCCCGGTGCGGACTGCGAGGTCTTCGTCCGGGCGGCGGTGGAGCGGGTCTGGGCACTGGTCACCGACATCGCGCTGCCCGCCCGGCACAGCCCGGAGCTCCAGCGGACCGCCTGGCTGGACGGCGCGCCCGGCGCGGACGGCCCCGCGCCGGGCGCCCGCTTCGAGGGGTACAACCGCCGGGCGGGCATGCCCGATTGGCGGACGGTCTCCGAGGTGGTGGAGCTGGTCGAGCACCGCGCCTTCGCCTGGGCCGTCCTGGACGTGGACGGCCGCTTCGGCACCCCGGTGACGGACGCGACCGGTGCGCTGGCCCGGTGGCGCTTCGAGCTGCGCCCCGAGGACGGCGGCACCCGGGTGCGGCACTCGGTGCTGCTCGGCCCGGGCCGCAGCGGGGTCACCCGGGCCATCGACGCCCGGCCGGAGGCGGAGGAGAAGATCGTCGCCTTCCGCCTGGGGGAGCTGCGGACGGGGATGACGGCGACGCTGGAGGGCATCAAGTCGGCGGCCGAGAGCGTGGGTTGAGATGCCGGAGCTGGACCTTTCGGGGCTCGACCGGCCGGGCCTCGCGGAGCCCGACCGTCCGCTGGACTTCGACGGGCTGCTCGCGGAGGTCCGGGCGTCGGCGGCACGCCGGTGCGCGGACCTGGCGCCGCTGACCGACCGGCAGGCCCGTGAGCCGTCGCTGTTCCCCGGCTGGAGCCGGGGCCATCTGCTCACCCACCTCGCCCGCAGCGCCGACGCCTACCGCTGGATGTTCGCCCTGGCCCGTACCGGCAGTGAGCCCGGGCCGCGGGCCGACGCCGCCGAGCTGGACCGGCAACTGCGCGAGGGCGCGGGGCGCGCTGCCGGGGCGCTGGTCGCCGACCTGCGGGACAGCCTGGACGGGCTGCTGCGGGACGCGGCCGGGCTGCCCGCCAGGCGCCGGGACGTCCTGGTCCCGGCGCTGGCGGGCTGGCGGCACCCGGCCTGGTACCTGCTGTGGCGGGCCTGGCGGGAGCTGGAGGTGCACGCGGTCGACCTGGGCCTCGGCCGCGGGCCGGCCGACTGGCCTGCGGCGTTCGTTCGAGCGGCCCTGGCCGAGACGGCCGCGGCACTGGCCGTACGGGCGGTGCCGCTGGCCCGGGTGGAGGCCGAGGACCTCGGCCTCGGCTGGGTGACCGGCGGGACGGGCCCGGTGGTGAGCGGCCCCGGGCACGCACTGCTCGCCTGGTTCGCCGGGCGCGGCCCGCTGGCGGCCCGCTGGCGGCCCTGCGGGTGGACGGCGGGCTGCCGGCGCCCGCGGTGCTGCCGGCCTGGCCGTTGCCGCCGGTGCCCGGCTGGGGGTGAGGTCCGCTCAGGAGGAGGGCGGGTGCTCCTCCGCCTGCCGGAGCAGGGCCGCCAGGTCGTGGAAGCCCCGCCGTTCGGCCAGGGTGCGGGCGGTGGCGCCGTCGGCGTCGGGGAGGCGGGGGTCGGCGCCGTGGGCGAGCAGGACCTCGACGATCTCGCGGTGCGCGGGCCCGCCGTCACCGAGCAGGACCGCCTCCAGGAGGGCCGTCCAGCCGAGGTCGTTGACATGGTTCACGTCGATGTCGGTCTCGCCGAGCACCGCCCGTACGTAGGCGACGTGGCCGCGCTCGGCGGCCGGGATGACCGAGACGCCGCCGTAGCGGTTGCGGCGGGTGAGGTCGGGCCCGCCGGGGAGGAGGGCGCGCATCATCGGCACGCTGCCGGTGATGCCGGTGACCAGCCACGGGCTGTTCAGCTGCCGGTCCTGGGCGTTGACGTCGGCGCCGGCCCCGACCAGCAGCGCGGCGGCGGCGACCCGGTCGGCGAAGGCGGCCCGCAGCAGCGGGGTGCGCCCCTCGTCGTCCCGCGCCTCGACGTTCGCGCCGGCCGCCAGGGCGGTGCGGAGGGCGGCGAGGTCGCCGTGCTCGGCGGCGTCCAGCAGGGCGCGGTCGGCGGGGGTCGGCGGGCGGTCGGTCATGGCGGGGCTCCTCCGGGCGGGCGGGTGCGGCGGTGTTCGCCACCAGCCTGGCGGCCCGGGGTGCCCCGTGGCATCGGCGGGGTGGGGCGGACCGGGGCGGCGGAACGGCGTACGGCGGGGTCGACCGATCGGTTGATCCCGCCGTACGCCGTTCACCAGGAGAGTGGGTAGCGGACCGGGTGTCCGCCGATCCGGCCCGGCAGCAGGCCGATGGCGACCAGCAGTGCGGGTGGCCAGGACCCGCGAGGGGCGGTTCACCGGCTGACCTTCGGCCCCGCCCCGCCCCCCCCGGCCCCCCCCCCCCGGCCCCCGCCCCCCCGCCCCCGCCCCGGCCCCGGGGGGGGGGGTGCCGGGGGGGGGCGGGGCGGGGCGCCGGGGGTGCGG